>DATLTG010000031.1:0-3835 GCA_035533735.1 Bacteroidia bacterium | reverse complement strand
AATATGCCTGAACCAAGGAGTTGGCGATGCTGTGGCAGATAAAAAAATGATAGACGTGGCTATCAAAGAAATGACAACTATTACTGGTCAAAAGGCAGTAGCCACTTATTCTAAAAAAGATATTTCTAATTTTAAATTAAGAAAAGGAGTAGCTATCGGAGTAAGAGTTACACTTAGAGGCGATATGATGTATGAATTTTTGGATCGCTTAATTTCAGTTGCTTTACCTCGTATTAGAGATTTTAGAGGAATAAATGATAAGTCATTTGATGGAAATGGAAATTACACATTAGGTGTTACTGAACAAATTATTTTTCCAGAAATAGATATTGATAAAGTAAGTAAAATAATGGGTATGGATATTACTTTTGTAACTTCCACAAATGATGATACAGAAGCCTTATCATTGTTATCAGAATTTGGTCTTCCATTTAAAAACAGTAAAAAATAATTTTAAGAAGGATATGGCAAAAGAATCAATGAAAGCAAGGGAAGTCAAAAGACGTAAACTTGTTGAAAAATATGCAAAAAGAAGAGCAGAATTGAAAGCTGCGGGAGATTTAGCTGGATTGGCGGCACTTCCAAGAGCTTCTTCGAAAACACGTATGCGTAATCGTTGCAGATTAACTGGCAGACCAAGAGGTTATATGAGACAGTTTGGAATCTCTCGTATTACATTCAGAGAAATGGCGCTAAATGGTAAAATACCGGGCGTAACAAAAGCAAGCTGGTAAAAAAAGTATAGTATTAATATAATTACTCTGCGTGCGGAGTAACATATAAAAACAAAAAAATGACAGATACAATTTCAGATTACCTTACAAGAGTAAGAAATGCGATAAAAGCAAACCACAGAGTGGTTGAAATTCCTGCTTCTAATCTAAAAAAAGAAATTACAAAAATTCTTTTTGACAAAGGCTACATTCTCAATTATAAATTTGAAGAGAACAATGTTCAAGGCTCTATTAAAATTGCTTTGAAATATCATCCAGTTACAAAGGCATCTGCCATTGTAAGTTTGCAACGTATTAGTAAGCCCGGTTTAAGAAAATATGCAGGTATTCATAAAATGCCACGTGTTTTAAACGGATTAGGCGTTGCTATACTTTCAACATCAAAAGGTGTTATGACAGACAAAGAAGCGCGTACACAAAGTGTAGGTGGCGAAGTTCTTTGTTACGTTTACTAATTTAATTTTACAAAGAAAAAAATCATGTCAAGAATAGGAAAATTACCAATACCACTTCCAAAGGGCGTAGAAGTGAACGTTTCAGATAAAAATAAAGTTACTGTAAAAGGTGCAAAGGGCGAGTTGTATCAGTCAATGGATACAGCTATCACAGCTACAGTTGAAAATGGACTTGTAACACTAAAAAGAGCTACAGAACAAAAAAGGCACAAAGCATTACATGGTTTGTATCGTGCGCTTATAGCCAATATGGTAAAAGGAGTTTCAACCGGATATAAAACAACGCAAGAGTTAGTTGGTGTTGGTTACAGAGCAGCAGCAAAAGGTCAATTATTAGAACTTACTTTAGGATATTCACATAACATTGCCTTTGAAATTCCGAAGGAAATAAAATTAACAACGGTTACTGAAAAAGGAAAAAATCCTACGGTGATTTTAGAATCAGCCGATAAAGAATTGATTGGGAATGTTGCCGCAAAAATTCGATCTCTCAGAAAACCTGAGCCATACAAAGGAAAAGGAATTAAATTTGCAGGTGAACAATTAAGAAGAAAAGCAGGTAAAGCAGCAGGAAAATAATTTTTTGAAGCACATTATTTAAGAGAAACAAAATGATACTAACTAAAGAACTCAGAAGAGAAAGAATAAAAAACAGAATTCGTAAGGTTGTTTATGGAAATGCCACTACACCTAGATTAACTGTTTTTAGAAGCAATAAGCAGATTTATGCTCAATTAATTGATGATGATAATGGCAAAACCTTAATGGCCGCTTCTTCATCTGAAAAAGGTGTAAAAGCAAAAAAAATGAATAAAATCGAACAAGCTCAACTTGTTGGGAAGGCGATTGGACAAAAAGCCATAAGTGCAGGTATTCAATCGGTAGTATTTGACCGCAATGGATATTTATATCACGGTAGAGTAAAATCATTAGCTGAAGCAGCAAGAGAAAGCGGACTTAAATTTTAAAAAATAGAAAATGTCAAAAGAACAAACACACAAAGTTAAGCCAAGCGATATTGAATTAAAAGACAAGCTTGTAAGTATTCAACGTGTAACTAAAGTAACTAAAGGCGGAAGAACATTTAGTTTTTCTGCAATTGTTGTGGTAGGAAACGAAAAAGGAATTGTTGGATATGGACTTGGTAAAGCAAAAGAGGTTACTGATGCGATTACCAAAGGAATTGATGATGCGAAGAAAAACTTAATTAAAGTATCTATTCATAAAGGAACTGTTCCTCATGAACAAACTGGAAAATACAGTGGTTCATTTGTGTTTTTAAAACCAGCTTCTCACGGAACAGGAGTAATTGCAGGTGGTGCGATGCGTGCAGTTTTAGAAAGTGTTGGAGTTACAGATGTATTGGCGAAATCAAAAGGATCTTCCAATCCGCATAACGTAGTGAAAGCAACAATGGATGCTTTAACTCAGATGAGAGATGCCGTTGCTGTTTCGCAAAGCAGAGGTGTTTCGTTGGAAAAAGTTTTTAACGGTTAAAAAAATATTTTTTAAGATGAGCAAATTAAAAATAACACAAACGAAAAGCGGAATTAACAGAACTGAGCGTCAAAAAAGAACTTTAAAGGCACTTGGTTTAACACCGCAACACAGCGTAGAAGCAGAAGCTACGCCTCAGATATTAGGAATGATAACAAAAGTAAAACACTTAGTTTCCGTAGAGGAAATTTAATTTATAAAAAAATGAATTTAAGCAATTTAAAACCAGCAGAAGGCTCGGTAAAGAACGCTAAAAAGCGATTAGGCAGAGGACAAGGCTCTGGAAAAGGTGGAACTTCTACTAAAGGGCATAAAGGAGCGCAATCACGTTCTGGTTATTCTGCTAAAAGAGGTTTTGAAGGTGGACAGATGCCTTTGCAAAGACGTTTACCGAAATTTGGATTTAAAAACATTAATCGTGTAGAATATGTTGGTGTAAATTTAGATGTACTTCAAAAATTAATTGATGATAAAAAAGTAGCAGCTTTTGATAAAGAAGTTTTTATTAAATACGGTTTAGCATCTAAAAATGATCTTGTAAAAATATTGGGAAGAGGCGAATTAAAAACAAAAATTGAAGTTAAAGCACATGCGTTTTCAGCTTCTGCAATTACAGCTATTGAAGCTAAAGGTGGTGCAGCGATAAAATTATAATATGAAAAAATTAGTAGAAACATTAAAGAATATTTGGAAAATAGAAGATTTGCGTTTTCGCATTCTTGTTACTTTAGGGTATGTTGCTATTTACAGATTGGGTTCTTATGTTGTTTTACCTGGGGTAGATCCAACAAAATTACAAGCTCATGGACAATCTTCCGGACTTGTTGCTTTGATCAATTTATTTGCAGGAGGTGCATTTTCTAGAGCGTCTGTTTTTGGTTTAGGAATTATGCCTTACATTTCTGCTTCTATCGTTATTCAATTGCTTGGAATGGCAATACCTCATTTTCAAAAACTTCAAAAGGAGGGTGAAAGTGGAAGAACAAAAATCGAACAATACACTCGAATTTTAACAGTAGTTATTACCTTATTTCAAGCACCCGGTTATATTGCTTCTCAAATTGTTCCTTATATCGGACCTCAAAGTAGTTTCTTTTGGATACAATCTACAATAATTTTGGTTGCAGGTACTATGTTTGTAATGTGGCT
>DATLTG010000030.1:0-3178 GCA_035533735.1 Bacteroidia bacterium | reverse complement strand
ACGAAATCCTACAGATTTTGAGCATCTCAATTTTTGAAAAAATGCCCATAAATCAGCTGTTTGCAGAAACTCAATTACAATATTTCAAAGAACAAAATCCTAATCAGTTGAAAATGTGGTATTAATATCAAAACGCTAATGAAAAAAAATAAAAAGGAAAAAAAATTATTTGCAACCTGCTGCATAATCGGCAGCTTCATCATCACCAAGTGCTGCCGCTTTTTTGTAATCAGTGCAAGCTGCATATTTTTCGTCTAATTGATCTTCAATTCCGGCACGTTTAAAATAAGCAGTTCCATCATTCGGTTTTAAACGAATTACTTGTCCGTAATCATAAATAGCCGAATTGGATTGATTCATCAAATCGCAAACTCCTGCGCGTGCCATATAGGTATCTGCTGACATTCCATTAATTCCAATAGCTGCGGTGTAAGCACTAAAGGCATCTTTATATTGTTGTTTTTTGGCATAAATTTGTCCGAGTGTAAACATCACTGTAAAGTTGGTGGAATCTATTTTTTTCGCTTGAGAAAGGTCTATCAATGCACTATCAAGTATATTTAATTCCATATATGTTTCTCCTCTTTTAGCTAAAAATCCTGCTGAATCAGGACTCAAAGCAACGGCTGAATTAAAATAACCTAACGCTTCTCTAAATTGATGTAATTGAAATTGCGAAAGTCCTGCTTTATAATCTTTAACACCCGAAGTCCAACAAAAATCATCGTTATATAATTCAAGTGCCTTACTGTTTCCAGCTTTAGCTGCCAAACGCAAATCAATACACGAACCATCTTTATCTTTACTTGCTTTTTTAATCAACGCTCTTTCATAATATGCGTCTCCGTATTTTGGATCAATGTTTACTGCCATCGTAAAATCTTTAATGGCACTGTCGTTTTGCTCTAATTTGGAATATGCAAAACCTCTAACATAATAAGGAGTTGCTAAATTATGATTCACTTTTACCACTTGCGAAGGACTCAACAAGGCTTTTTGATAAGCAGTCATTGCCAAATATGCTTGTAGTTTTTTCACATACTCTTGAGTAGATTTTTCATTAGCTGTAATAAGTGGCGTTAATTCGCTGACAGCTCCAGAAAAATCTGAAGCAGTAATTTTAGCTTTCGCATCGTTTACTTTGTTGGAATCTATTTGTGCGAAGGTGGAATTTGCAATAAAACTAAATGCAACAATAGTAGTAAGTAGTAATTTATTCATCTTATTTTTCGATTTTTAGTTTTGAATTTCATTTGGAGCAGCAAATTTACATTTTTTTTCAAATCTTTTTTTTACATCTGAAAAAAAATAAATTTGTTTTATTAATCTAACTTTTTACTTTTGTACCATAAACTGAATTTATTAAAATGACTTCTTAGTATCATTTATTATTTGCTAATTTTGATAAAAAAACAAGTTTATTCTATGAAAAAATTAATTTTATTTTCTTCAGCCATTTTAATTTGCTTATCAACAATGAGTTTTAAGCAAAGTGATGATACCTGCAAAATAAATTGCAATGGCATTTATGCGTTTAAAATTGACGCAAAAACTTCTGCTATTTTACGTTTTTTTGACGATGGAACCGTTTTAGCTTCTTCTTCGATAAACGATTATACCGATGTGAATACTTGGTTTACAAAAGACAATACAAAAATGGTTTTGAGTGGAAAATACAAAGTGAAAAAATGCAGCTTTAAATTTAAAGTAAAAGGCGAAACTGGTTCGCAAAAATATGTTGGAACGATTCAAGAAAACCAACTTACAGTTACAGTTGAAGACCTAAATAACAAAACATTTACTACACGCATCTACTCTTTTATTGCATCCTAAAAATAAATTTTACAGAGCGTAACACGTGCTATGATTTTAAAAAATGAAAAATCGCTTTCGGAAGTAAATGGCAGTGTTGATACCACTCTTCAAAGCAATTTTTGGAAAAAACTTTTTGCCTTTATCGGTCCGGCTTACCTCATTAGCGTTGGTTATATGGATCCCGGAAATTGGGCAACCGATATTGCTGGCGGAAGTCATTTTGGGTATTTGCTGCTTTGGGTATTGCTTTTATCCAATTTAATTGCACTACTTCTACAAAATTTAAGTGCACGACTTGGATTAGTAAGCGGATTAGATTTAGCACAAGCATCGCGACAAAATTATCCACCTTTTATCAATTTTTTTTTATGGATTTTAGCTGAAATTGCTATTGCTGCTTGTGATTTAGCCGAAGTAATTGGAATGGCAATCGGTTTAAATTTATTATTTGGTTTGCCCATGATGATTGGTGTTGTCATAACTATTTTCGACACCTTTATTTTACTGATGTTACAGCGTTATGGAATGCGAAAAATGGAAGCAATTATCATCGCCCTTATTTTGATAATTGGCATTGCTTTTTTTATCGAAATGTTTTTTGTGCATCCTGATGTAAAAGCAATTTTGATCAATTTTATTCCTTCAGCTTTAAACAAAGATTCGCTTTACATTGCAGTAGGGATAATTGGTGCAACGGTTATGCCGCACAATTTATATTTGCATTCCTCACTCGTTCAAACGCGAAAAATAAATCGCAGTGAAAAAGGAATTAAAGCTGCCATTAAATTTAATATTATTGATACCAGCATTGCGCTGAATCTCGCTTTTTTTGTGAATGCAGCCATCTTAATTATGGCGGCTGCCGCATTTTATACAAAAGGTTTGTATAACGTAACCGAAATTCAAGATGCGTATAAATTGTTAACGCCATTGCTCGGCTCTAAGATTGCGCCTTTGCTTTTCGCGATTGCTTTAATTGCTGCCGGACAAAGTTCTACACTTACCGGAACGCTTTCCGGACAAATTGTAATGGAAGGTTATTTGAATTTACGCATTCAACCTTGGTTGCGCAGAATCATCACGCGCTCTTTAGCCATTTTACCAGCATTTTTTACGTTATGGTATTTCGGAGATGATAAAATTTCTGCCTTATTGATATTAAGTCAAGTGGTGTTAAGTTTGCAATTAGGCTTTGCTATTGTACCATTAATTCATTTTGTAAGCGACAAAAAAATAATGGGAAAACTTGTCATCAAAACATATTTAAAAATTTTAGCTTGGATTTGCGCTATATTTATTCTCGCATTAAACATTCAACTTGTTTACGAAACAATTATAGATTGGCTTTCAAACAATCAATTCC
>DATLTG010000029.1:0-2597 GCA_035533735.1 Bacteroidia bacterium | reverse complement strand
CTTCAAACTTTTTAACTCTTTTCCTCGCTCACAGATTCTAAATCAAGTTCAGATGGGAGGATTTAGGATTTAATGATTTAGGAATAAGGATTTTATAATTGTCAATTATCCATTTCTTCATCACTTAATTACTAATTACCTCATCACTTCAAAATAACTTGTAACTTTAAACTAACCAACTCATTTCGGTTCATTCATCGGAATATCTTTCACGAAAGTGTAAGAATTATTTTCGTAATCCATTTCGCAACAAAAGTGGTTTAAGCCGTTGCTGACAACCAAAAATTTTACTTTCAAATCCATATTGTAACGCGCAATTTGGTCAAAAACATCTTGTTTTATTTTAATTTCGGGTGCTTTACATTCCACCAATAAAAAAGGTTGTAAGGAAGTATTGTAAACAACAATATCGCTTCGTCTTTTAATATTTAAACTTGATTTCACAGCCGTTTCAACAGCCATTAGCGAAGCTGGAAACTTTTTTTCGTTCACCAAAAAATGTATAAAATGTTGGCGCACCCATTCTTCGGGTGTTAAAACAACGTATTTTCTCCGAACAATATCATAAATTTGCGTTCTTTGATTTTGTTCTTTTAGTTTAAAAGTATAATCAGGAAAAAGGAGTTTCGGAAACAATTTTTTATTTTTGAAATTTCCATACAAAGGAAAAAAAATTAACAATAGCTTGTCATGAATTTCGATCAAATTATTACCGATTTAAAAAATAAAGTTTTTCATCCTGTTTATTTTTTAGCGGGCGATGAACCTTATTTTATTGATGAACTAAGCGATTATATCGAGAATAATATTTTATCGGAAGCAGAAAAAAGTTTTGACCAAACAGTTTTTTATGGTCGAGATGCCGATGCGCAAACTATTTTTAATGCAGCCAGACGTTTTCCGATGATGTCGGCACATCAAGTAATTATTGTGAAAGAAGCGCAAAACGTGCGCGATTTAATAAAAGAAGATTCCGGAAAAGGAAAATCGGCTTTGCTAAATTACCTCGATAACCCTCAACGCAACACGCTTTTGGTGTTTTGTTACAAATACAAAAAATTAGATAAACGGACGGCTTTGGCAAAAGCATTGGCAAAAAAAGCCGTGTTTTTTGAATCGGCTAAATTGTATGAAAATAAAATTCCGGAATGGATTAATAAATATTTGCAAACAAAACAATACAGCATTCATCCAAAAGCTGCGGTTTTATTGGCTGAATATTTAGGCAGCGACTTGTCGAAAATTGCCAACGAATTGGATAAACTGATGATTAGCATTCCGCCAAAATCAGAAATAAATTTAGATGATATTCAGAAAAATATTGGCATCAGCAAAGATTACAATGTGTTTGAATTGCACGATGCTTTTGGAAGAAAAAATGTGTTAAAAATAAATCAAATCATCAATTATTTTGCTGCCGATCCGAGAGAACATCCGTTGGTGATGACAATTGGAACGCTGGGAAATTATTTTTCGAAATTAATGTTGTATCATTCTTTGTCGGATAAATCGAAAGGCTCCGTAGCATCGGCTTTAGGCGTAAATCCGTATTTTGTTGCTGATTATGAAAGAGCCGCCAGAAATTACAGTTTAGGAAAAATAAAATCCATTTTTTCGTATTTGCGCGAGTACGATTTAAAATCGAAAGGCTACGAAAATGTTTCGGCTGACGAAAATGAATTGTTGCGCGAATTGGCTTTTAAAATCATTCACTAAATAAATTTAATATGAACTACTTTTTAGTAAAATCAGAACCCGTAAAATATGCTTGGGAAAAATTTTTGAAAGACGGAAAAACATTTTGGGATGGCGTTCGCAATTATGCGGCTCGCAATTTTTTAAGAAGTATGAAAAAAGGCGATTTAGTTTTGTTTTATCACAGTAACGAAGGACTTGCTGTTGTTGGCATTGCGAAGGTTGCCAAAGAAGCCTATCAGGATCCGACAACAGACGATAAAAATTGGGTAGCTGTTGATTTAGTGCCTTTCAAAACATTAAAAAATCCGGTTACGCTTGCTCAAATAAAAGCCGATAAAAAATTGCAAAATATTTATTTGGTGCGTCAAGGTAGGTTATCGGTAATGCCTTTAGAAAAAGAAGAGTTTGAGCACATTGTAAAGCTTTCTGAAAAATAATTTTTTGAAACTTATTTGGTGATGGAGTGAGAGGTAATTAGGTGATGAAGGAAAAAAAGTAAATAAGTTTAACGTTGAAGAGAAGAAACAGCCATTTCAAATCGTGCGGAAGACAGTTCGAGTGAAGGAATTGACATTTCAAGTCGTGCGGAAGACATGCTGAACTTGATTCAGCATCTGCGCGAAGGTAAAAACCTCATCCCCAGCCCTTCTCCAAAGGAGAAGGGAGCAAATTAAAGAAGTCCTCTCCTTGGAGAGGATTTAGGTGAGGTATTTAAAATGGAACAAAGCGAAGGTCATGCTGAACTTGATTCAGAAACTGCGCGAAGGATAATAACTCATGTTACGCATGAGCATATTTAGTTTCTTGCATATTTTTAATTTGAGATAGTTCTTTTAAAGCCGCTTTAATAGCAGCAAGGTATAATTTAGATTTCATAGCGAAATGATTCATTTTGTTGG
>DATLTG010000028.1:0-4703 GCA_035533735.1 Bacteroidia bacterium | reverse complement strand
GTTACGAAGGTCAAGGTGCCGAGCATTCCAGCGGACGAATGGAGCGTTTTTTACAATTGTGTGCCGAATACAATTTGCAAGTGGCAAATTGTTCTACACCTGCCAATCTTTTTCATTTGTTGAGAAGGCAACAAAATAGACCGTTTCGTAAACCGTTAATTGTGTTTACACCAAAAAGTTTATTGCGTCATCCAAAATGTGTTTCGTCATTAAACGATTTTACAAATGCCGGATTTAAAGAAGTAATTGATGATGTTTCTGCGAAAGTAATTGATATTAAAAAAGTAGTTTTTTGTTCCGGAAAAATATATTACGATTTGTTGGAACGTCAAGAAAAAGAAAACGATAATTCAATAGCCATCGTTCGTTTGGAACAAATTTATCCATTGCCATTAGCGCAATTAAAAGCTATTGTGGCAAAATATACTAATGCAAAAGATTGGTTTTGGGTACAAGAAGAACCTGAAAATATGGGCGCATGGACATTTATGGCAATGAACTTTCGCGAAGTGCCTTTGAAATTAATTTCTCGACCTGCAAGTGCAAGTCCGGCAACTGGCTATCACGTAATACACGATCAACAACAAGAACAAATTTTGGAAAAAGTTTTTCAAAAAGTATTGGTTAAACAATAATGTCATTTATCAAAAAATAAATTTTTAAATATGATTGTAGATATAAAAGTTCCAAGTCCGGGCGAATCAATTACAGAAGTTCAAATTGCACGTTGGTTGATAAAAGACGGAGATTATGCAGAGCGTGATGAAGAATTGTGTGAAATAGATTCTGATAAAGCCACATTAACAGTGAATGCCGAAGAAGCCGGAACTGTAAAATTGTTAGTTGCAGAAGGCGATACTGTTTTGGTGGGAAGTGTAGTTTGTAAAATTGATACAAGTGCAAAAGCTCCTGTTGTAGCTCCAAAACCAGCAACTTCCGAGAAAAAAGTGGAAGCTAAAGTAGCTGCAAAACCAGTAACTAAAATAGTGGAAACAGAGAAGCAGAAAGTTGAAACTACCTACGCAAACGGAGTTCCATCTCCTGCCGCTAAAAAAATGTTGGATGAAAATAAAATTCCATCAAGTAAAATAAACGGTTCTGGAAAAGATGGAAGAATTACAAAAACAGATGTGCTGAATGTATTGGCTGCCGGATTTGATACTTCTTCAACGGTTGGTTGGGGCGGAACGCGAGATATAGATCGTCAAAAAATTTCTGCTTTGCGAAAAAAACTTTCTAAACGTTTGGTAGCCGTGAAAAACGAAACTGCCATGTTAACTACTTTTAATGAAGTTGATATGAGTGCGATTTATGCGCTGCGTGCGAAATACAAAGATAAATTTAAAGAAACGCATGGAGTTGGTTTGGGTTTTATGAGCTTTTTTACGAAAGCAGTTACAGAAGCAATTCATTTATTTCCTGCGGTAAACGCAATGATTGATGGAGAAGAAATTGTATATCACAATTACGCTGATATTGGTATTGCCGTAAGTGCTCCAAAAGGATTAGTAGTTCCAGTTTTGCGAAATGCGGAACAAATGAGTTTGGCAGAAATAGAAAAAGGAATAAAAAATTTAGCGGTAAAAGCACGCGAAAATAAAATTACGTTGGACGAAATGTCGGGTGGAACATTTACGATTACGAATGGTGGCGTTTTTGGTTCTATGATGTCAACTCCCATTATAAATCCTCCGCAAAGTGCTATTTTGGGAATGCACAATGTGGTGGAAAGACCGATGGCTATTAACGGACAAGTTGTTATTCGTCCGATGATGTACGTGGCACTTTCTTACGATCATCGCGTTATTGACGGACGAGAATCTGTTGGCTTTTTGGTGAAAGTAATAGAGATGTTGGAGAATCCTACAAAAATTATTTTTGGAGGCAAAGAACCTGCGGATGTTTTATTAGGATTTTAAGCGCGACATTTTTTTAAAAACTTTTTTTAGCACCGATTTTGTTCGCCAGTTGCTCTTGTGTAAGATGAGCCAATTTGCATTCTTCTTTAATCAATTCTCCAATTTTAAATAATTTCGCTTTAATTTCAAAATTTGTACGTTTTGTAGAACCAATTTTACCATACCTTTTGTCAAGATGTTGAGAAAAGGTTATAGTATTTTTATTTTTTGTTTCCATTTTTTATTTTTTTTGTTCGTTGAAGTATCCTGACATTATTTTTTCAGCCTTGTTTTTTAAATTTACTTGGAACTCTTTCCAGTATCGTAATCATAAAAAATATTTCGTCAATTTTGTCTTTTATTTTTTCAGTTAATGTTGGCTTTGTTGCATGAATAAACAATGTTATGTGAGTGAAGAAATGTATTTATAGAGCTCCCTTAAATATTTCTTTTTGTTAAATTTTTTATTCTGATTAATGAATTTTTATATCTTTGAATCACAAAATCACAAAATCAAACTAAAAAACAAAAAGTATGAAAAAAATTTTTACACTTGTAATAGCAATATGTGCTATCTACACTGCAAATGCTGGCAATGGCGACAACGACAGTAAATTTACATTAGGTGTTTCAGTAGGTGCCGCATTGCCAATGGGTGCTTATGGTTCCGCAAAATCAGACACCACAATAGCAAACAGTAATGACAGTACACACATTAACAACGGTTATGCAAAAACAGGCTTTCATTTTGATATTACAGCTGGCTACCTATTTGCAGACAATATTGGCGGAATGGTTTATATTGGCGGAAATATGAATTCTTTTGATGATGCCACTTATAATGCAGTAAATGGTATTAGGGCTCCAACAACTAGTACCCACACAAACTGGTATGTAGGTCAGTATTTAGTTGGTCCTTTTCTTTCATTGCCTGCTAGCGATAAATTAAAAATAGACATCCGTGTTTTGGTTGGATTGGTTACCGCTAATCTTCCGACAGGGACAGCGGCAGCTAATGATGGAAGTGGTGAAACCCTAATAACGTCAGGTAATGGAGGGAGCGGTTTTGGTTACCAATTGGGGGGCGGTATTAAATATAATTTGAGTGATAAAATGGGATTAACTGTAAATATAGCTTATACTGGTTCAACCATTAACTATACAGGTTATAAATATGTTTATTCTGGTCCGTATAATGCCACCACAATAAACACTACAGCTAAAAGAACTATGTCAACAGGATTATTGACTACTACTGTTGGTATTGCTTTTAATTTATAATACAATCTTATTTCTTTTGAAAAGCCTTCCTAATCAGAAGGCTTTTCTTTTGCCCAATTATTTGCAAAATATCCTTCGTAAAAATGTATCGCTCTCCGTAAATTTATTTTAATTTCGCACAAAATATTTTTCGGTGGAAACTAAATACGACATCATTATTATAGGCGGAGGAATTGTTGGATTGGCTTCAGCTTATAAAATCAATTTAAAATATCCTCAAAAAAAAATTCTTGTTCTTGAAAAGGAAAAAGAAGTAGCTGCACATCAAACAGGACATAATTCGGGCGTTATACATTCCGGCATTTATTATAAACCTGGTTCTTACAAAGCTAAAAATTGTGTGGATGGCAGACGTGAATTGGTTGCTTTCGCGAAAGAACATAAAATTGCACATGATATCTGCGGAAAATTAATTGTGGCTACACAGCAATCGGAATTAGCGCACATGAGCAAAGTTTTCAATAACGGTTTGGCAAACGGTGTAGAAGGAATTGAAAAAATTAACAGCGATAAAATTCGCGAAATAGAACCTTTTTGTAGAGGCATTGAAGGCATTTGGGTTCCGTGTACCGGAATTATTGATTATGCCGAAGTAGCTCGTAAATACAGAGAACTTATCGAAAATAATTTTTCTGGAAGCAAAGTATTGACAGGCGAAGAAGTAACCGATTTTGAGCATCACAGCGATTATACTACTGTTATTACTCCCAAAAATAAATTTTCCGGAAACTATATTATTGCTTGTGCCGGATTGCAATCCGATAGAATTGCAAAAAAAGAAGGTACCAAAACATCGGCTGCCATTGTAGGTTTTAGAGGCGATTATTTTGATTTATCTGAAAAAGGAATGAACAAAGTGCGGAACTTAATTTATCCAGTTCCAAATCCGAAATACCCTTTTTTGGGCGTTCATTTTACACGAATGATTCATGGTGGCGTGGAATGCGGACCAAATGCTGTTTTTGTTTTTAAACGCGAAGGTTATGGAAAAACAGACTTTTCGTTGCGCGATACTGCCGAAGCATTTAGTTTTGGTGGAACTTGGAAGTTTTTCGCTAAGAATATGAAATTTGGTTTGGACGAATATCGCGGTGCTTTTTCAAAAAAATATTTTTTGAAACGCTTGCGCACACTTATTCCTGATTTGCAAATGGACGATATTGTTCCCGGAAGAGCGGGAGTTCGTGCAATGGCATTGGCTCCGGAAGGTGAAATGATTGATGATTTTAAAATTGAACATCGTGGAAATGCTATTCATATTTTAAATGCGCCATCTCCCGCTGCTACTGCTTCACTCGCTATTGGCAGTGCCGTTTGCGAAATGGCTGTAGAAAAATTTAATCTTACATAAATTATAAAAACAAATCCGAATAATTATTTTTTTCAATGACTTTTATTGGCAAAACAATGCTGCTTTTTTGATTATATTTGTCAAACATTTTTAAACACAGAACAAATGCAATTTCAGTTATCAGAAGAACATTTAATGATTCAAAAAGCGGCACGTGATTTCGCTAATGACGT
>DATLTG010000027.1:0-2020 GCA_035533735.1 Bacteroidia bacterium | reverse complement strand
TTAAGTACAACAGGTGAACTGAATGTGGTTGAAAAGATTAAAGTTCCGGATAAATTACAAATAAAAGACAAAAAATAAATCGCTTTGAAACACTCCTTTTTTAAATTTTTATTTATTCTGTTTTGTTTTATGTTTGGATGTTTCCAAGCAAATGCACTAACGCATAAACAAAAAAAATATTTACGAAAAGCAGAAAGTCATTTTCTGTTTGAAGAATTTGAAAAAGCCCTACCTTATTATAAAAAAATATTAGTAGAAGATTCTACCAATTTTGAGGTAGATTATCATGCAGGTGTTTGTTATTATTTTTCTGAAACAGAAAACAGAAAAGCATTGCATTGGTTAGAAAATGCAAAAAAATATTCTTCAACGGATACCGTTCCAGACCTTTATTATTACTTAGCACTGGCATACCAAAGGAACAACCAATTTCAGAAAGCAATTGAAAATTATCAAAAATTAAAATTATTTATTAAGCCTTCTTCTTCTGAAGATATGTCGGATATTGACTCAAGTATTGCCAATTGTAAAATCGGTATCGAATTGATGCAACACCCGAAACATGTGCGCATTGAAAATATGGGATCCGATATAAATTCGAGTTTTCCTGATTATGCGCCTGTAATTTCTGCGGATGAATCAACGCTTATTTTTACTTCTAAACGGAAAGGAACAGGCGGAAAAATTGCTGATGACGGTTTATACGATGAAGACATTTATATGTCTAAAAAAATTTCCAGAAACGACTGGGTAGCGTCTTTACGTTTAGATTCGAGTGCCGATAAATTTCCACAACCGAGAGGTTTGAAAAGAATATTTTTTTCAAAAGCTAAAAACATTGGAAAAGCCATTAACACAGATTATCACGATGCTTCCATTGCTATTTCTGCTGACGGAAAAAAACTATTAATTTACAAAGACAATAGTATTTGGGTGTCTAATTTGAACAATGGAATCTGGGGAAAGCCTGAAAAATTAGACAAAAATATCAATTCAAAAGATTCTTATAATCCAAGTGCTTACTTTTCAGCAGATGAAAAAACGTTGTTTGTTGTGAGCGAACGAAAAGGCGGATATGGCGGAAAAGATATTTATCAATCAACGCTTCAAACAGATGGATCTTATGGACCACTTCAAAATCTGGGACCTGAAATAAATACTACTTTGGACGAAGAAAGTCCGTTTATTACAGCCGATGGAAAAACACTTTATTTTTCATCACAAGGACATAACAGCATTGGAGGTTTTGATGTTTTTAAATCTACTTTTGAAAACGGAAAATGGGGAAAACCAGTTAATTTAGGATACCCAATTAACTCAGGTGGAAATGACCTTTTCCTTACGTTGAATGCTGCTGGAACACGTGGATATTATGCTACCGACAGACCAGATTCTTACGGAGGATTAGACATTTATATGATTGATTTTCAACCTGACAAAACAGATTCGATTAATGATTTATTAGTCGCAAAATTAAAAGCGGATAGTTTAGCAAAAACGATAGCAATGAATACTGCTAAAGCTCAAACCGATTCCACTAAAAATTCTGCTGATTGGATGAGTAGGCAAAATGCTCAAAAAAATATTTTTTCAGATACCAATTTTGTTTATTTCGGTTTCAATAAATCCATTGTCAAGGCTTCTTACAATCAAGAAATCGATTCTATTGGTAAGTATTTAAAAGCAAACAAAATTGCACATTTACATCTTACAGGTTATTGCGATTCGAAAGGCAAAGAAGCATATAATAAAAAACTTTCTTGGAAACGTGCTAAATCCGTTGAACATTATTTTACTGCAAAAGGAATTGCAAAAAACAGAATTACGGTTGTCGGCAAAGGAAGTGAAAATCCTGTGGCTCCAAATACCAATCCTGATGGCAGCGACAATCCAGCAGGAAGAGCAAAAAACAGACGCGTTTCAATTCAGGTAAGCGAAAAATAAATGAAGTCATTTTTTGATAAAATTATTTCCAATAAAAAAATAATTTTTATCCTTTACATTGTTGTTGCTTTAGGTA
>DATLTG010000026.1:0-4032 GCA_035533735.1 Bacteroidia bacterium | reverse complement strand
TTCGCTTTTAAAGTATTTATTCCATTTTAGAAGAAATTTTATTGCCGGCAATTCTGTAGATCGATATTCGGTCGCAAATAAAAAATGATGAATACCGCTATAAACAGCATCTTTAGGTATAGCAAGTACAGGTATTTCTGCTTGATTAATAACATCCCAAGTATGGCTACCCAAAAATACTTGATGAAAGGAAGTATTGCCATGTGTGCCGACAAAAATAATGTCCATGTTTTGAATAATTGCTTCTTCGCAAATCACTTGACTCGCTTTTCCTTGTCGCACAAAATATTTGATAGTTATTTTTTTTACATCATTTTGTAACACATTACTTATTTCCTCAACATGCTGCTCTAATTCTCTTGTTTCAAATTCTACCGATACATGCTCCAGTTTTTCAATTGAACTAAATTCTTTTGGATATACTTTAAAAGATTCATTCACGTGCAGAAATGTAATTTCAGAATGTGTTTCCAACGCAAATTGTAACGCATATTTTACTGTATTTGATGCTGCTTCAGAGTAATCTGTTGCTACCAATATTTTAAGATTTTTTTTCATAATAAAATCATTTAGCTGATTAATACTTCAAAGATGAAGTTATTTTAATTCACATACAATGATATAATTCAATTGCCTTTAAACGCCTTATTTATCAAGATATTTTTTTAAAACTGATAAAAATCATATTCAATCTTGACTATCATCATAAAACCCCTGATTTGAAGGAAATACATTTGTGTCGTAATTATTCACGTATTCAATTTAAAAATGAAATCCATGAAAAAAGTATAATTCGGTAATAATTGCAATGCAAGGTGTTACAAACAATATAACTATTAATCGTGAAGTTGGGTTAAGGGAGGTTCTATAAATTGGTTGGATAGTTACAAAAGATATTATGTTGAAAGGAAAATATATGGTTCAAAATTAATTGAATTATTTGAACACAAATATTCTAAATGGGGGTAAATTTGACGGCTATATGTTGCTTCAATGGGATTTTAAGTTTAAAAGTAAATTAAGTATTCATTAAAAAAGCAAACAATATGTTACAATTAATTAAAGACCTCCCGGATAATGTTCTGGGAGTTACTGCCGAAGGAAAAGTAACTGGAAAAGATTACGAAACAATTTTAATTCCTGCAGTAGAAGATAAGCTAAAACGAAATAAAAAAGTAAGATTGCTGTATCATCTCGGTACTAAATTTTCAGAGTTTGAACTTTCAGCTATGTTAGATGATGCAAAAATCGGAATGAAACACTTGTTCGCATGGGAAAAAGTGGCATTGGTTTCTGACAACCATTTGTTAAATGCTTCTGCAACATTTTTCGGATACATGATTCCTTGTGAAGTTCGTGTATTTAAAAATGCTGAATTAGAAGAAGCAATAAAATGGATTGTTGAAAATTAATAGCAGCCTGTTTTTTTTATTATCTGAAAGGGCTTAATTCTTTATTTTTACACTTTCAAAAATGCCTTGTAGTTTATTTACGCTATTCTCCCAAGTGTAATTTTTTGCAACAAATTGAAAACTCGCTTTCTTTTTTATTTTACACCAACCCACCTATCTTTACTCACAACCATTTGTTAATTATTCACGCAACAAAGCCATCTTATTTGCGGAAATTTTTGTCGAACTAAAGGAAGAATTTTATTTGCCAAATAAATAACACTAAGTATTTTACACTCGAAAAACACAACCAATTAATAATCAAAACTATTAGCACTTTACTGCGTAAGTCCTATAAAAGTTAAACATATCTGTATTTATTTGAAAATAAATTAAAAGAATAAAAGCACTTAATTACTTTTATTTAAAAAAAACTTTACCTTTGTGAAAAAATATTAAAAATCTAAAAAATGGAAAATTCAAACACAAACATCCTCGATGCAACTTTGCTCGAACCAAGAGTAAAACATGCAACCATCTTTGCCCGTTATGATGAGCTAAAACTGGGAGAACATTTTATTTTACATAACGACCATGACCCAAAGCCGCTTTACTATCAACTTGTTGGACAAAAAGGGGATGTATTTACATGGGAGTACTTAGAAAAAGGTCCAGAATGGTGGAAAATAAAAATCACTAAAAACAATAACTAATTAGCAACTCTTTAAAACAATCAGAAAATGGAAACAGCAACAGAAAATATTTTAAACGTAACCTTGTTAGAGCCAAGGCAAAAACATCCAACCATCTTTATTCGCTACGATGAACTAAAAGAAGGAGAAAATCTAATCATACACAATGACCATGATCCCAAACCACTTTATTACCAATTGCTTGGAGAAAGAGGGAATGTTTTTACATGGGAGTATTTGGAAGAAGGACCTGTATGGTGGAAAGTAAAAATACGAAAAAATATTGCTGGTGAGAATGATGAAACGCTCGGGCAATTAGCTGCGAAAGATATTCGCAAAGCGGAAATTTTTAAAAAATATAATTTAGATTTTTGTTGCGGTGGAAAGAAAACAGTAAAAGAAGCTTGTGCGGAAAAGGGACTTGATGTAACCAAGGTAGAGCAAGAATTACAGCAGACAGATAAATCGCCTGCTTCACATCCAGTACCTTATGATGAATGGAGCTTGGATTTTCTTGCCGATTATATCGTAAATACACATCACAGTTATGTCAGAAAAAAACTACCAGATATCACCACGTATGCAAATAAGGTAATGAAGGTTCATGGCACCCATCATCCTGAGTTAATAGAAATTAATCAGCTGGTAAAGGAAGTAAACTCAGAATTAACAGATCATCTGGAGAGGGAAGAAAAAATATTATTCCCTTTTATTAAAGAATTAGTACGTGCTGATAAAAACACACAACAGCCGCAAGCAAAACATTCCGACTCCATACAAGACATAATAAGCAAGCATGAAAAAGAGCATGAAGTAGTAGGGGAAAATTTGGAAACTATCAGAAAACTTTCAAATAATTATGCTTTGCCTAAAGATGCTTGTGCCAGTTACAGCTTGCTATACCGGATGTTAGATGAGTTTGAAGACGACCTTCATTTACATATTCATTTGGAAAATAATATTTTGTTTCCTAAGACGATTCAATTTGAAAAATTACTATGACAATTAATGCCAACACTAAAATCGCTCGTATCTTAAAAGAACATCCTGATGCACTGGAGGTGCTAATCAGCATCAATCCAAAGTTTGAAAAACTTAGGAATCCTTTACTTAGAAAGCTACTTGCAGGTCGTACAAGCATAGTAATGGCATCTAAAATGGCTGGGTGCGATGTGAATGATTTCTTTAATAAGCTCAAACCGTTGGGTTTTGAAATTGATGTGGCAACTCTACCTTTAGAAGAAAAAATAAAAGAAATTCCCGTATTTATCACTAAGCTTACAAAGGAACAAATTATTGATTTTGATGTACGTGATTTACTGGCATCAGGTAAAGATCCATTAAATTTAATTTTAGATAAAATAAAAACTGTTCAAGCTGGACAAGCACTGAAAATAATCAATACTTTTGAACCAGTGCCATTAATTAAAATGCTGGAAAAACAGAATTTTGCTGTTTATACAGATGTAATAAGTGATAATTTGATAGAAACTTTTTTTTATAAGCAAACTGATAAGAACATTACTGCTGTAGCACCAGCAGCCAATGCAAGTAAAGGATGGGATGAAGTGATGAATAAATTTAAGAACAAATTAGTTACGGTAGATGTAAGGGAATTAGAGATGCCTCAGCCAATGCTTACCATTTTATCTGAGCTTGATAAATTGTATGAGGATGAAGCATTGCATGTATATCATAAAAGGATACCTGTTTTTTTACTACCCGAGTTGACAGATAGGAAATTTGAGTATCGTATTAAAGAAATCAGTGATGGTAATGTTCATCTTTTAATTTATAAGAATTAAAATGTTTATAGCTGATAGCAATAGTCCAATTAAAAATACTTCATATAAGGTGGTACTTCCCTTTTATGGCTATGCTGCTTTATCATTTTTGCTAGCAACTATTTTAATTATGCAGAACACTGCTGCATTTACTCAACATTATTT
>DATLTG010000025.1:0-3230 GCA_035533735.1 Bacteroidia bacterium | reverse complement strand
TATTATTATTTTTCGTAACATTATTTTTTTTCCCCAATAGTAAATAGCATTGCTTTACAATACTCAGATACTATTGGGATTTTATCAAAAAACGATTTTTAATAAATTCCCCTAAAATGGGACTTTAAACAACTTCATTTTGTGTTTAAGCAAGCCGTAGTGAAAAATATTATTCTAACAGTAGAAAAAAGCTCTTTAAAATCAAATAATACTTTTATTAAAATAGTAAATTCAGAAAACGATTTTATAAGTAACATATTCGAGACTTCTAAAATTAACCAACAAATTTTTCTTTCTTTAAAAGATAATAGATTAGAAACAAAAAATCAGAAAAATATAGGTTCGATAAAAGAAACAATTTGGAGAAAATCTATTTCGTTAGATAAAATTTGTTTGATTGCCTACGGAGCAAGACTTAACCATAAAACAAAAAGCATTGGTAAGGAGTTTTATATTGCTGATAAATATCGAAAAGGATTAAAGCCCTTTTTTGAAGGAAAAAATATTGAGCGTTATACAATAACACAATCGGGATGGCTTGATTATAAGCCAAGTGAGCATTACAATCCAATGTTTACTGAACTTTTCGAAAACGAAAAAATTGTTTTTATAAATGTTGTAAAAGACCGATTAAGATTTGCATACGATGAAAAGAAATTATACAACAGCCACACAGTAATTAATTGTCTTCGTTTAGATAAGTTAAAAAAATCGAATCACATTTCAGCAAGAAAGGCAGTTGAAAGTGGTGATGTTTTATTCGCAGAAAAATATTCATATAAATTTTTATTAGGAGTACTTAATTCCTCACTGATAAATTGGTATTTTATTACCTATTTATCTGAGGGCTTGCATTTTTATCCCAACGATGCAAAAAGTCTGCCTATTAGAGCTATTAATTTTGATGGCAAAAATATTTTGTTATTATATAACGACATTATAAAGCACGTTGATTTACTTTTAAAATTAAACGAAGAAATAAAAGCGGAAAAACTACCAACCAAAATTGAGCAAATAAAACAGCGTATTGAGCACAGCGAAGACAAAATAAATGAGTTAGTTTATCAATTGTATGAATTAACACCGGATGAAATTAAAATTGTGGAGGGAAAATAATGTATAAAAAAACATTTCGCATAATCTCTTTTGTAATTTTATTGTTTACAGGATACCAAATATTTCTAAATTTTATAAGCGAAGACAAAGTTTCTTTTGAAAATACTATAAAGATTTTTAAAACCTCTTTTAAATTGCATCCATTTCAACAAATATTTATTATAATCTTCATACTTTTAATAATTGAATTTTTTGGATTTATTTTTAATTTACCGAAAAGAAAAAAGATTGAAGCGGACAAATTACTTACTGATTTAAAAAAAAGAGACGAAAACAAGAAACAGGTTTATAATAAAATTCTCAATGAAAATATTTCATACTTAGAGTCAAGAAAGCAACCTTGGCAAAGGATTAATGGAGATTTTCATAAAATAATTGTTAGAGATATAAATGATAAAAAATTTCCCGAAATCGGAGATTGGTTGAAATTGGAAACTTTTGACCTGAAAGATGATGGGATTGAATTTTTTGAAAGATGTAATATTATTGGCTTTGATATTTATTTTGATGAAAATTTTAAATGGGATGCTTTCCACAATCAAGAAAAGTTAAAAAAAGGTACTTACTCAAAATCTTTAAAACCATATTGTATTGGATTTATTCCCTATGAAAATATTTTACATGTTGATTGGAGTAAAGACGACCGAAATAGCTGCATTACAATTTTTTGTCAATTCAAATATGCGACTCGCATTTTACACCCATATAAAGAATTTAGATACTATATTGAACGTGGAAATTTCTTAACAAAGCTTGAAGATACTGATAAGAGAAATTTTAAAGCCGTCAATTGGGGAGCATCACATCTTCTGTACTTAACAAAATGTTTATTTAGAAAAATTATAATAGCTCTTAATATTTAATATGCAAAATTCTGCCGTTCGCATACAAGATTGTATTGATAACCACGACAAATATATTGCCGTTATGGCTGCTTTGCCGGATAAAGAACTGGCAAAAAAATTGGATTTAGTGCATATACAAATGGAACTTGCCGAACAAACAAAAAATACTGATTCCTTAGAATTATTAGAAGTATGGCATCTTCAAATTATAGAAGCACGTATTTACAAAGCCGAAAATAATATATCGGATGCACCCAACGAAATAGAACTTGCCATTGCAGATATTGAAACATTTATTGCCAAAGCTGAGGAGCGCACCGAAATAATAAACGAATACAACAATGCACCTAAACACCACCGCACCAAAGCTGAGGAGCAAAATAACGACAATCAACTTTCACTTTTCTAAGCAAAAATTAACCTAATTCATTAGGCAATGATTGAGGATTTAACAAAGGAAAAATTAATAGAATACGGTTTCGATGAAGAAAATATAGAGCGTCTATTTACTTGGGAAAATTATGGATGTAACTTAATGAATGATAGAGGATATTTTTTTGCTTCAAACATTGAAAAAAAAATTTATTCCGGTATAGAAGGAAAAGAAAAACAGTTCTCTCAATCATTACTACCTCAGCATCATAAAGAGCCTAAAGAACAATTTGAAACATTTCAAGAATTATTTAAGTATGCAGTATTGGTAGGGTCAATAGAACGACCAAGCAATTCATTTTTATATTCAAATAAGGAAAGTCAATATAACTGGGGGTTTAACGTTTGGTTACAAAATTATAAGAATTGGAATTATGGAGATGGGGCTGCTTACAAGTTATTGCTAACAAGAACAACTTGGATTGAATATTTAGCGCACTGTGAAAAAGAACAGAAAGAGTTGGAACAACGGGCAAAAGAGTTAAAAGAAAAATGGCAACCCGAAAAAACAGCACTTCCAATAACTAAAAATAGTCCACTTGGTGCATCCGGTTCTACACATTTTCATTTGGTTAATATACCAAAAAAATTAAGAGTTATTTTTGATAAAACTGAAAGATTACTTCCGATTTTCTTTAAAATCGAAGCTATTTTAACTACTGATACGACCAACTCATTTATGTTCTCTGAATTAATTGAACATACAAAAGAATTTTTATTAAATGAAGTTGTTTAAAGTCCCATTTTAGGGGAATTTATTAAAAATCGTTTTTTGATAAAATCCCAATAGTATCTGAGTATTGTAAAGCAATGCTATTTACTATTGGGGAAAAAAAA
>DATLTG010000024.1:0-4422 GCA_035533735.1 Bacteroidia bacterium | reverse complement strand
AGCAGCTAACGCAATGTCGTACGAATCAGTAGCGGAACACATCGCAAATAAAAATCCGCCACCAGCAGTAAAATCACGAATTTTTTTTGCCACCGCCAACTTTAATTGCGAAACTTTTTTGTAACCCAATTTATGAGCTTCTGCTTCCGATGTTCTAACTTCTTCTTGATACCAAGGCGCGTTGGCATAAGCGGCATAAAATTTTCCGTATTGTCCCGTAAAATCTTCGTGATGCAAATGCAGCCAATCGTATTGAGAAAGTTTTCCGGCTAACACATCTTCATCATAAACCAAATCATAAGGAATTTCGGCATACGTTAAAACCAACGTTACGGCATCATCCCAAGGACGTTTTGTTTTAGGAGAATATACGGCAATTTTCGGAGCTTTATCTAATTTAACAGCATCCATATTTACTTGTGGATTAGCAATTTGCTGAAGAATAGCAGTGGCTTGTACATCGGCAATTACTTCATACGTAACACCTCTAATGTTACATTCGTTTTCGGAAGTTTTAGCATCTGGAAATAAAAAACTTCCACCTCTGTAATTTAACAACCATTGTACTTCTACTTTGTTTTCTAATTCCCAATAGGCAATTCCGTACGCTTTCAATTGATTTTTTTGAGCTTCGTCCATCGGAATAAGCATAAAACTTGCTTTGCAAACAAAAGTCGCAGCAAGAAAAATCAATATGAAAATATTTTTTTTCACAAACATTTATTTTTTATCGAAGATTCTTTTAATAAGGAAGGTCTTCGATATCATTCATTTTAGATCCACGTATAATATTGTTTGTTGGATCAAAATCTTTAGAAGGTTCTAAAGGCGAGTAATTACCTTCTGACGGAGCTTCCACAAATTTTGCCAAACGATCAATAAAACGAATCGGAACATTTTTTAGTGCACCATTCCGATGTTTCGCGATAATTATTTCAGCAGCTCCTTGAACTGCATCTGGATTTTCACCTTCCATACCGTAATAATCCGGACGATAAATAAACATAACCATATCCGCATCTTGTTCAATAGCTCCTGATTCTCGAAGGTCGGAAAGTTGCGGACGCTTAGCTCCTCCACGTGTTTCAACAGCTCTACTTAATTGCGATAAAGCAATTACCGGAATTTCTAATTCTTTAGCTAAACTTTTTAAGGAACGTGAAATGGTACTAATTTCTTGTTCTCGATTTCCTCGATTATTATCGTTTCCGGCTGACATCAATTGCAAATAATCAATAACTACCATTTCTATTTTATGATTTTCTTTTAGCCTACGTGCTTTGGCTCGTAATTCAAAAACAGAAATTGCTGGCGTATCGTCAATATAAATAGGTGCTTCCGCGAGTTGCGTAATTTTTGCGTGTAACTGTTGATATTCATGTTCTTCTAATTGTCCTTTTCGTAATTTATCTGCCGACAATTCTGACTCACTCGCAATAAGCCTGTTTACAAGCTGAATTGAAGACATCTCTAAAGAAAAAATAGCGACAGGTTTTTGAAAATCAATAGCTGCATTTCGCGCAATACTAAGCACGAAAGCTGTTTTACCCATTCCGGGACGAGCTGCTAAAATCAATAAATCGGATTTTTGCCATCCAGAAGTAACTCTATCCAACTCGGTAAAACCTGTTGGAACTCCTGTAACACCTGATTTTTGATTTTTAGCTGTATCAATTTGTTGAATCGCTTTTTTAATCAGCGTACTCATCGGATCGTAATTTTTGCGGATGTTTCCTTCTACAATAGAAAAAAGATTTTTTTCGGCTGTATCCAATAAATCGAAAACATCGGTGCTGTCTTCATACGCATCTTTAATGGTTTCGGAAGAAACACGAATTAACTCGCGTTGAATATATTTTTGTGCAATAATACGCGCATGGAATTCGGCATTAGCAGCAGAAGCTACACGATTGGTTAATTGAGTGATGTAATAAGCTCCGCCAACTAAATCGAGTTCACCTGTTTTTTTTAATTGATTGGTAACGGTTAAAATATCAACCGGTTCGGAACGCATAAATAATTCCTGAATGGCTGCGAAAATTTTTTCGTGCGCTTCTTTGTAAAAACTTTTTGGTTGTAAAATGTCTATCACATTAGTAAGTGCATCTTTTTCGAGCATTAATGCACCTAAAACAGCTTCTTCCAAATCAACAGCTTGTGGCGGAAGTTTTCCGCTTTCTGAAAATGTATTAAAAGATTTTGAAGATGTGTATTTACGTTTTTGTACCGTTTTTATATTTTCGTTGGACTCGCTCATATTAATTTTTGTAATTGTTGGGTATTTCTTGCATTTGCTTGCCTTTAACCCGATTTGTTCTTAAAAATTTTCTTATTCAAAAGTACGAAAAAACAAGCAACGCATCTTTTTACTTTTTAACAATCTCCTGACACATTGTAAACAAAAATAAATTGTCAAAAAGATCAATCTCCCTTAAAATAAATTAGAAAATAAATTAGAAAACGTTCATTCACAAACATCCACAGGAAAATAAAATTAATTATCTTTGTTAGGAAGAAAATTGTTTTTAACAATTTTTGAAAAAAATATTTCATTAAAAATCCATGAAGCGACTTATTCTTATTTTTATTCCTGTTTTATTTATCTGGAGTTGTAAAAAAGACACAACCGATACGAAACCGCCTGTTATCAGTATTCTTTCGCCTTATGCGAATCAATTATATAATGTAAATGATACGATTTTAATTTCGGCAAATGTAACGGACGAAACGCAACTAACGAGTGTTTATGTATCGCTGGAAAATGCCCAGCTATCGCAAGTAGAGCCAGCAGTGAATATTCATGTTACATCCAGAAATATGGGTTTCAGCCAAAGATATGAGTTGTCTGATCAACATTTGCTTTCTGGAATTTATTATGTTGTGGTAACAGCAAATGACGGATACAATTTAATTAGTGGTTTTCAAAAAATTTCTATTACTGCTTCTCCTCGTAAACGAACAGGAATTTATGTACTCACGCAACCGTATAATCCTGATATAAACGTATTAAAAATTGATTCTAATTTTCAAGTTTCTCAACAATTTTCGACCATTTCAGACTATTCAGGTTCGGCAATTAATTCCTATTATCAGCAATTAACCATTGCAGGAAGTTACACCGGACATTTGAATGCTTTCAATCTTTCAACCAATAGTTCACAATGGTCGCATCCTTCCGGTTCAGGCTCTACTCCTTATTTTGAAGGCATTTATAATGATGACACTTTAAGTTATGTTCCCTTATATAATGGTCAAATAAAGGGTTACGACAACAATGGAATGCAAAATTTTTCTGCCGCAGCAGATCCAAATTTTTACGGCACACAATTATTTAAACAAAACGGAAAATTATTTGTAGAAGAAAAATATATTACTGGTTCACCAATTAATTTAGTTACTTTTTATTGTCCGTTTGGAGCCAATTACCAAGAAGCATTGATGCCTTGCGATGCTGTTGCCATTTGTCCAAAAGACTATAATGACCTTTTAATTTTCGGGAATAATGCCAGCGGACAAGGTGTTATGGAAATGTTTACCATAAACAGCAATACTTTTTATAGTCCGCAAACACTGCCAAGCGGAAAAATACTTTCGGCAGTTGCCATTGATAGCGATGATTGGTTGATTGGTTGCGATAATAATACTGTTTACAAATATCAATATTCCAACAATAGTTTAACATCATTTATTCCAAGTATTCGTGCCTATCATTTATTATATGATGATGTAAATAATCAGATTATAGTGGCTTCTAAAAATACGGTTTCGGAATACACTTACGTTACGATTCCAACATTAGTAAATACTGTAAACACAACCGATTCGATTATCAATATTCATTTATTGTTTAATAAATAATATTCAGAGAATCGTTTAGGATTGAATTTTATTTTTCGATTTTCTTTTTCAAACCGCTTGTTTTTGTTGAAAAATAAACGCCAAAACAAATTAAAAAAGCAGCCATTATTTTAATCGCATTCAACTCATCTTTCTTAAAAAGCAAAGCGATGATGGTAGCAAAAACAGGTTGTAAATAAATATAAGAACTCACTACCGAAGGACTTAATTCTTGCAAAGCATACGTGTTTAAAAAATAAGTTACAAACGTTACAATAACAACAACAAATAAAATACACCCCCAAACAAACATTGGAATACTTGCCCAATTTACGGCAACAAAATCAGTATATCCAAAAGGAATTACATAAATTGTTCCGAATAAAAATATCCATTTCATAATAGCTTTGGCAGGATATTTTTTCAACAAAGGCTTTACAAGAATAAGATAAATAGCCCAAAAAATGGAATTCAGAAATACAAATAAATCACCTTCCATTGTTTGCGGACCAAATGAAAAATTTTTTTTGAAAAGCAATAAAATAGAAGCTCCTGAAATGCCAAAAATAATTCCGAAAATTTTCC
>DATLTG010000023.1:0-3098 GCA_035533735.1 Bacteroidia bacterium | reverse complement strand
CAAGCCGGTCAGCTACTTCTTTCAGAACCTTTTATGATTGATGTATATTTCAGAAGAGCTGCTGTTTTATTGACAGAACATTCTAAAAATGGCTCCGTTGGTTTTATTTTAAATAAACCTTTCGATAATAAGTTTAACGACATTGTTCAAAATATGCCTGTTTACGATGGACCTATTTTTTATGGCGGACCAGTTGCCAACGACCAACTTTTTTATATTCATAAATTAGGAAAAAAAATAAAAAATAGCATAAAAATACAAGAAGATTTATTTTGGGGTGGTGATTTTGAAAATGTAGTTTCTTTACTCGAAAAAAAAGATTTTAAACCAAATGATATTCATTTTTTTGTAGGTTATTCCGGTTGGGATGTTGGACAATTAGAAAAAGAGATGAAAAAAAAATCGTGGATAATTGCCCAACCAGACAATGATTTAATTTTAAACAGCAATTCAAAAAATTTGTGGGGCGATGTTTTAAAAACAATGGGCTCCGAATTTTCAATGATGGCAAATTTCCCTGAAGATCCTTCTTTGAATTAATTGTATCATTCAGCTTTTCTAAGCTACCGCTTTAGCCTCGTACATTTCTTTCCAACGTTTTGCTACTAAAAAAAGCACTAATGCAGCTTCCACTAAAGGAAAAATGAGCATTGAAAATGAATTGGAAGTAATATCTGGATAGAAAAATAAACCAATTCCTAAATCTTTTGTAAGTAAAGGCAATACAATATAAAGCAGTATTAAATAAACAACCATTGCTGTATCGGCTCGTTTTGAACGCGTTGAAAAATTCAATAACAATAAAATTCCTAAATCACGAATAACAAAACCCATTACTGCAATAAAAAAGCAAAAGGCTTGCGTTTTACTGAATAATATATTAAAGTTAAATAGCGACATTGGACTAAGTAAAGCATCGGTATAATTATTATTTGTGGGAGAAACGGCAAAGAAAATAAAGGCAAACAATCCGAACATAAATGCAATTGGCAATGTAGTTATCCAAAGCGGAACATTCTGAAAAAAGGAGCGGTATTTTTTTTCTTTCAAGGCATTTAACAGCAAACGAAAATTGACAATATCTTTTGATTCGCTGAGCGATAAAAAATACAATATAAAGAGTGTTTCACTAAATACAATAGCAAAACAATAAGCAAGTCCGTGAGTTCCATGAAAAGCTGGACTGTTTATGAAAAAACCATATTGAAAGAAAAAATTACTGATTAAAAACAAAACCCACCAAACAGGCGTATCTGAAAATTGTAATTCTGCTCGCATACTTCTATACAAACCTGCAATTATCCAAGCACAGTAAAAAAGAGCAGAAAGCATTGTCCTATCTGTACTATTCATTGGAATAAAATACCAATTTAAATTCATCGGATAACCTGAATGAGGAATCCATGGCGTGAAAAATCTTGAAATAAAAACAAGGAAAAAAATACCGAAAATAAAAACGCGATTGCTTTTTATTTTAGCTCTTCCATCGGCTTTTCGAACCATTTGAAGTGTAATCAAAATCATAATTCCGTGAAGAGCAATCATACTAATAATTAAAAGGATGCCTACTTTAAATTGATTTTCGGGATAATTGGAATAACCGGTAGAAATCATAAACAATATCCAGCACAATATGGCTCCATACCAATTGTATAATGTACTTCCAAATAATTTTCCGAAGGCAAGTTTTCGTGCACCGATTATGCTCATTTTTTGCCAATCCCACGTTTTTTCATTGTACTCATCCAATATAGCATCGGACGCCATTTTAATTCCCCAAAGTAATCCAACAATTACAAAACCAGCTAAAGCTGCATAATGAATGGTATTCCAAGCATTAGCTGGAGAACTGCTGCTCGAAAAAATAAGTGCAACTACCAGCATTATAATTGCAGGCATGGCAATAAGGCGTTGCGGACTAAATTCTAACCAAATATTTTTAGCGAATTCCGCATTCCATTTTAAAATATTTTTCATTTTTCTTTTGTTTGTTTGTAGTTGGAAACTGTTTTAATATACTCGTCTTGCAGATTTACTTTAACTTCTGCAAATCCTTCCACCATAATATCTTGTGCGATTAATCTTTTTAATAAATTTTCTTTCGATAATTTTTTGACATCTAATTTTACATGCAGTTTATTTTTGTACTTCTCCACTTCTACAACTCCATCAATAGCTGAAATTTGTTCCGCCCATTTATCATTAAATTCAGTAAAACCAATTTCGATATTTACAAAATTGCTCACCGTAGTATTTGCTTTTAACAAACGATGTTCCAACATCAGTCCTTCGTGAATCACCAACATTTCAGTTGAATAATCTTCTAACTCAGCCAAAATATGGGAAGAAGCAATAATTGTCATTCCGCTGTTACGCAATTCTATTAATAAATTAGACAAAGAGTAACGTGCTTCTGGATCCAAACCTGATGCTGGTTCATCTAACAAAAGCACTTTTGGTTTATGAATTATGGCTTGTGCAATTCCAACTCGTTGGCGCATTCCTCTGGAAAGCGAACTCACTTTTTTATTTTTAAACCTTTCAATTCCCGAACGATGAATTGCCACTTGAATAGCTTCATCCATATCCGAATTTTCCGGTAAACGGCTGTAAGCCATAAATTGTAAAGATTGCATTACCGTTAGTTGGTCGTACAATCCAAACAAATCTTGTAAATAGCCGATTTGTAAATGCACTTCGCGTGGATGACTTGAAGCATTAAAACCGTTCACTATTATTTCTCCTGAAAGCGGTTTCGAGAGCGCAGCTAAACATCTTAATAAAGTAGTTTTTCCCGAACCATTTGGTCCAACTAAAGCGGTAATTGCACCTTCTTTAATTTCAAACGAAACATTGTTCAATGCCCGTTTGTCGGTATAATCGTAGGTAAGATTGGAAACTTTTATCATGTTTTATAAATATAAATCATTGGTTAAAGATAAGATGTTATTGGTAACTGAAGTTGTTTAAAGTCCCATTTTAGGGGAATTTATTAAAAATCGTTTTTTGATAAAATCCCAATAGTATCTGAGTATTGTAAAGCAATGCTATTTACTATTGGGGAAAAAAAATAATGTTACGAAAAATAATAATAAAAA
>DATLTG010000022.1:0-8372 GCA_035533735.1 Bacteroidia bacterium | reverse complement strand
TTTTTATTATTATTTTTCGTAACATTATTTTTTTTCCCCAATAGTAAATAGCATTGCTTTACAATACTCAGATACTATTGGGATTTTATCAAAAAACGATTTTTAATAAATTCCCCTAAAATGGGACTTTAAACAACTTCGACACTAAAAAACAAACTTTGTTAAATTTGTTATATGAAACCAATGGAGAATTAACCATTGAAAACTACGCTCAAAAAGTATTTTGGACAAGCCGACAAATAAACCGATATTTTACAGAACGGTTTGGAATTTCGCTAAAATCATATTGCAATATTCTGAAATGCTTTGCTTCTTTCAAACATATAAAAAACGGAAAACTTTATCCCGAAAAAAACTATTTCGACCAATCACATTTTATAAAAGCAATGAAAAAGCATACAGGAAATAATCCAACAAAATTATTTGAGAATAAAAACGACCGATTTTTACAATTGACAACGATGTATGAAAAGTAATTTTGCATTATTAAAATTTAAAAAAATAACAAAATGAAATTTAACAACATCAGATTATTGGTAAACGACTTCGATAAATCATTTACTTTTTACAACGAAATTCTTGGATTAGAATGTACTTGGGGAAAACTTGGAGAAAATTTCGCCAGTTTTAATATTGGAATAGAATCAGGACTTGCCATTTTTAAGGCAGAACTTATGGCAATTGCAATTAATTCCAACTCTACAAAAAATGAAAATCTGCAAGACAAAACTGCAATAATTGTTAGCGTAGAAAACGTAAATAAAAGTTATAGAACATTGAAAGATAAAGGCGTTAATTTTATAGACGAACCAAAAGATATGTCGGCTTGGGGAATTAGAGTTGTTCATTTTCGAGATACCGAAAATAATTTGTTTGAACTTTTTTCAGAACTTCCAAAGGAATAATGGTAATCACGAAACAACAAGCCATAAAAGAACTTTCAAAAATTCCAGGGGTTGGAAAATCATTAGCGACTGACCTTTGGAATATTGACATAAAATCTATTGCTGAATTAAAAGGAAAAAATCCAGATGAACTTTATGATTTGTCTAACAAATTTGCAGGTTCAATTCAAGACAGATGTGTTTTATACGTTTTCAAATGTGCGGTTTATTATGCAGACACACCAACAGACGAACACGAAACAGAAAAATTGAAATGGTGGAATTGGAAAGAAAAAAACGGCACATAACACCGTGTATAATTAATTGCTTGGTTCTCGACTACTTACGAAAATCCTCGCGGATTTTCTATTCGGTTTTTATTTGCTAACTTTCGTGCTTAACCACGCAACTAATCATACACAAACACGTTAGCAGCAATTTTTCCGCACCGCAGTTTTCAAAAGACAAACTTTTGTATATTTGAAAAAAGTTTGAAATGACAACAAAAGAAAACATATTAAAAACGCTAAAAGCTAATAAGCTAAAGCTTTCGAAGTTTGGTATTCGGAATGTTGGCTTATTTGGTTCATACCTTCGTAATGAACAATCAAGCCGAAGTGATATTGATTTACTAATTGATTTTGAACCTGAAAAAGAAAACTTTGACAACTATATGGCAGTTTATGATTTATTCGAAAAAATCTTCAAAAACGAAAAAATCGAAGTTGTAACTAAAAATGGATTAAGCCCATATATTGGTCCGAAAATCTTAAATGAAGTTCAATATGTCTAAAGAACCGAAAGAATATCTTAAACATATTCAAGACGAATGTTCATATGTCATTTCTGTTAGTGAAACCTTGTTGTTCGAAGATTTCATGGAAGACGAAACTTTGAAACGAGCTGTGGTCAGAAGTTTGGAAATTATTGGAGAAACTACAAAGAAAATTCCTGCTGACATTAAAGTAAAATGGAATACAATTCAATGGAAAAATATGGCAGGAATGAGAGATAGATTAATTCATGATTATATAGGGGTTAATTATGCAATCGTTTGGGATGTAATGAAAAACAAAATTCCAGATATACATAAACAGATTTCTGAATTCCTAACAGAAGAATAAAAACTATTTCTAACAGCAGTTTTGCGCAATAGCTGGTTTTATTTTTCTTAGCCAGAAATTACTCAAAAGGAAATTTACATCTCTTTACAACAAAGCGGTAAATTGCCGCTACTGCGCAAAGCTGCAAACCATTACGAAATTTTCATTCGTTCTCGCCAAATTTGATTGAACGATTTTGCGGCAACTTGCGGTAAATCGCGTCTTTCTCCCCACGATTTTTTGAAAAATTGTTTCAGCATAAAATTCTTCACTTTCGCTCCACCTTTCTCCATTTTAGCGCGTTTTAACATTGCGCCTTTCCAAAAAAACCACATCCAATTTTCGGCTTTTGTAGTGTTTCCTTCTGTGATGGAATCTCTGCGATTGTATAAAAGCATTTTATGAATATCAATATTTACAGGACAACTTTGAGTACATTTTCCGCAAAGCGGAGAAGCAAAACTCAAATGTTTGTATTCCGCCATTCCTTTTAAAAGAGGCGTAATTACTGATCCAATTGGTCCGCCATAAGTAGTATTATAAGTATGTCCGCCAATGTTTTGAAAAACAGGACAAACATTTTGACAAGCTCCGCAACGAATGCAAGAAAGCGCATTTCGCCTGTCTTGTTTTTCCAACAAATTCGATCTTCCATTATCTAATAAAATCACATACATTTCTTCCGGTCCGTCTGTTTCTGAAGTTTGGCGAGGTCCGCTGACAATGGAATTATAAACAGTAATATTTTGTCCGGTTCCATAAGTGGCAAGCAGCGACCAAAATAAATCCAAATCATTAATACTTGGAATTAATTTTTCGATACCGGCAATTACAATGTGTATTTTCGGACAAGATACGGAAAGCCCAATGTTTCCTTCGTTTTCCGTTAGTGCAATGGAACCAGAATCTGCAATTAAAAAATTGGCGCCACTTATTCCAACTTGTGCCGAAAAATATTTTTCACGTAAGGAATTTCGAATAAAAAACACCATATCTTCCGCAGAACTTTCGGGATGAACACCTTTTTTTTCGTTTAATAATTTGGCGATTTGTGTTTTACTTTTATGTATAGATGGATTTACTAAATGAAAAGAAGGCTCATCGGCAACTTGCTGAATGTATTGTCCAACATCGGTTTCCAACGCTTCGATATTATTTTCTTGTAAAAATTTATTTAAACCAATTTCTTCCGAAAGCATTGATTTTGCTTTTACAACACTTGTAGCTTCGTGTTTTTTTAGGATTTGTAAAATTTCTTTTTGCGCTTCTTTATCATCTTGTGCCCAAATTACTTTTCCGCCTTTTTGAGTAAATTTTTTTTCAAAATCTACCAAGTATTTGTCTAAATCTTCAATGGTTTTATTTTTCAGATTAGCAGCTCTTTTTTTTGCTAAATCTAAATTCTCGTATTGTAAAACAGCTTCGGAAAAATAATTTTCGTATTGCGAAAAACTTTTCTTGAGAATGGATTTTTGTTCCACATCAAAAACTTTTTTTTCGGCATCTATTAAAAATTTTTCTGAAATTTCCATCTAAAAAAATTATTTTTTAATATCTATTTTTTCAACTCTTCCGCAATGTCTTCCGCCTTCAAAATCTGTTTTAAAAAAAATAGCTACACATTTAAAAGCTTCGTCATCACTAATAAAACGGGCAGGAAGTGAAAGTATATTCGCATCATTATGTTGTCGCGCAAGTAGTGCAATTTCTTCTTTCCAACAAAGTGCAGCTCTAATTCCTGCATGTTTATTTGCTGTCATATTAATTCCATTTCCGCTTCCGCAGATTAAAATTCCTGCAAAAACTTTTTTTTCGAGAATAGCATTTGCTACTAAATGTCCGTAATCAGAATAATCTGCACGTTCTTCAGAATAAGTTCCTACATCTGTTATCTCAAAATTTTGTTGAGAAAGGTGTGATTTTATCTTTTCTTTTAAAGCAAATCCGGCATGATCAGATCCAATTGCAATTCGTCTTTTTTCCATTGTACAATATTACCAAAATAACCTAAACACTTCTTTTACAAGCTGAAAACATATAAACAGAAATAGTGTTAATAATTTTAATAAATCGTTATTAAATTTTTATTCTTTAAAGTCTATTTGTTCATTATTTATTTCTCTTATTAAAATCTTTATGAATGAAAAATTTTTTAGCCTTTTTTTTACTTCCTTTTTATAACAAGTTTTTAGTAATTTTATAGCATTAAAAATGAATCATTTTACTAACATTTAAGTTATCAAGTAATTGTTTATAAAATAGAATACTTTTAAAAATCAGATTGTTATCTATGAATAAAAATAATAAAATTGTTCTTAACTATTAACAAATCAAAAATACTATTGAATTTAACTATTTTTCTTAACCAAACTAACATACTATTACTATTACTATAATTATTTAAATAATAAATATATAAATAGTATAGTGTTTAAAAATGCAAAATATGTTTTCGGAAAGCGATATTGATTTATCCTTAGATTTGTTCGAGGAAATAAAAAAATTAAAGAAAAAAAAGAATGCAGTTATACTGGCGCATTATTATCAAGAAGCGGATATTCAGGATATAGCTGATTTTATTGGCGATAGTTTGGCTTTAGCGCAACAAGCTGTTAAAACGGAAGCTGAAATAATTGTTTTTGCAGGTGTTCATTTTATGGCTGAAACAGCAAAAATAATTAATCCTAAAAAAAAGGTTTTATTGCCCGATTTAAAAGCAGGTTGCTCGCTTTCAGATTCTTGTCCGCCAGAAAAATTTGCAAAATTTAAAGCAGCACATCCTGATCATTTAGTTATTTCTTATATCAATTGTTCGGCTGAAATTAAAGCAATGACGGATATAATTTGTACTTCCAGTAATGCCGAACATATTGTTAATTCATTACCTAAAAATCAAAAAATAATTTTTGCTCCGGATAAAAATCTTGGAAATTATATTATTAAAAAAACAGGAAGAGAAATGGTTTTATGGAATGGATCATGTTTAGTTCACGAACTTTTTTCATCAAAAAAAATACTGAAATTAAAAGAAGAATTTCCAGAAGCGAAAATAATTGCGCATCCTGAATGCGAAGAAATAGTATTACAATATGCTGATTTTATTGGTTCAACTTCAGCTTTATTAAACTATACAAAAAAAGACAAATCAAACACTTTTATTGTTGCAACAGAATCTGGAATTATTCATCAAATGGTAAAAAATTCACCAGAAAAAACATTTATTCCGGCTCCGCCTGATAATAATTGTGCTTGTAATAATTGTCCGCACATGAAACTAAATACGCTCGAAAAACTGTATTTATGTATGCTGAATGAAAGTCCGGAAATTACGTTGAGCGATGAATTGCTTTTAAAAGCTAAAAAACCAATTGATAGAATGCTCGAATTATCTGCTAAATTTGCTTTATAATTAAAAAAATATTTTTTATGAATTTTATTTTGAAAAAGAATTTTTTATTTTTTGTGTTGTTGATTTTTATTTTTTCAACTGCGTTTTCGCAAGTTGAAAAACAAATGGCAGATGGGAATCACAAATTTTATTATCCAAATGGAGCTGTATCCAGCGAAGGACTTATTCGCGATGGAAAACCGGATGGATATTGGAAAACTTTTTATAAAAACGGAGATTTAAAATCAGAAGGAAATAGAAAAAACTTTTTATTAGACAGCACTTGGAAATTTTATAACGACAAAGGTCAATTGCAATTGGAATACAATTATAAAAATGGAAAAAAGAACGGATTTAAAAATACATACATAGAAAAAGATAGCACAAAAACAGTGCTCGCTTCAAAAGAAAATTATGTAAACGATGTAAAACAAGGCGAAAGTTTTACTTATTATAAAGATGGAAAAATTCATGAAAAAATTCCTTTTTTAGATGGTGTAGAAAGTGGAATGTCTTACGAATATGCCGAAGATTCAACAATTATATCACTTATTGATTATAAAGCCGGATTTATAAAAAGCAGAGAAAAAATAAACAGAAGAGATAATAATAACTTGAAAGATGGAATTTGGAAAACATTTTATACCAATGGAAATACAAAAACGGAAGGAACTTATTTAGCAGGTAAAAAAAATGGATTTTTTAAAGAATATTCAGAAGATGGAAGTTTAGAAAATACAACGGAATTTATAGGCGATATAGAACAACACAACGTTCCGGAATTGGCTAAGTTAGACGTAAAAAAGGTTTATTATAAAGATGGAAAAGTAGAAGAATCGGGCGGATATAAAAATAATTTACCAGAAGGAATTCATACTTTTTATTCGGAAAACGGAAAAATAACCGCTTCTGAAATTTACAAAGATGGTGTTATGATTGGAAAAGGAATTTGTGATGAAAAAGGAGTTAAACAAGGCGATTGGAAAGAATATTACGAAGATAATAATCTAAAATCTGTTGGAAAATACAGTAATGATATGCGTGTTGGAAATTGGACTTTTTATTATGAAAATGGTAAAATAATGGAGTTTGGAAAATACGATTTAAAAGGCAAAGAACAAGGAGAGTGGAAATGGTATTACAATACTGGAAATATGTTGCGCGATGAAAACTATTTAAATGGCTTAGAAGATGGACCAATGGTGGAATATGATGATAGCAACAAAGTAATTACAAAAGGAGAATATGTGGAAGGAAACAAAGAAGGAGCATGGTTTTATCAGTTAGGCGATTATAGAGAAGAAGGCAGTTACAAAGCTGGAAATAGAGATGGTATTTGGAAATATTATTTTAATGATAATGGAAAAATTCGTTTTGAAGGAAATTTTGTAGATGGAAATCCAGATGGAAAACATGTTTATTATTACCACAACGGAAAAATAAAAGAGGAAGGAAAATATGTGATGGGAAATAAAGAAGACGCCTGGAAATATTATTCGGATGACGGACAAGTTTATTTAACAATTTACTACAAAAATGGTGTGGAAATAAAATTTGATGGCGTAAAAGTAAAACCAACAAATGAAGAAGCTCAAAACGAATAATAAAAGGGAATTAAAAAATAATTTTCCGAGCGGTTTTTTTTCAAAAAAATCATTAGAAAAAGAAATTTTATTTAACAAATTGGCGGAAGCGTCATTTGATGGCGTTGTTATTCATATAAACGGAATTGTGTTAGCCACTAATCCAATGCTGAAAAAATTATTCAGCTATAAAAAAAGTCCGATTGGAAGATCAATTATAGAATACATTGCTCCTGAATCGAAAAAAAATGTTTTCGAAAAAATTAAACGAGACAGCGAAGAAAAATACGAAGCTGTAATGTTAAAGGAAGACGGAAGAAAATTTTTTGCCGAACTTGTTGGAAGAAAAATAATATACGAAGGAAAACAAGCTCGAATAACAGCAATTCGGGACATTACGAATCAAAAAAAATACGAACAAGCTCTTAAAAAAAGCGAAGAAGAGTACAAGCTTTTGTTCAAATTAAGTCCGATACCAATGTTTGTTTATTCTCGGAAGACGCACAAAATAATGCAAGTGAATAATGCTGCGATAAAAAAATATGGTTATTCGGAAAAAGAATTTTTATCGAAAACAATAAAAGACATTCGCCCAAAAGAAGAAGCAAAAAGATTAGTTGAATATGAAAAAAAGAGGATAAAAAACACATCAAACATAAGACTTCACGGGCAATGGAAACATTTAAAAAAAGATGGTAAAATAATAGATGTTGAAATTAGCACTACTTCGCTTTTAATAAATGGAGAAACGTGTGATTTAACAACGGTAAATGATATAACAGAAATTGTAAGTGCGAAAAAATTATTAGTAGAATCGGAAAAAAATTTTTCACAAGTACTCGAAAAAATAGATGAATTTGTTTACTATTTTGAATACGATAAAAAGGGACTTCCGCAACCAAAATATGTGGGAAGTCAATCAAAAAGATTAATGGGATTATCTGTTAAAGAATATTTAAAGGCGCGATATAAACTATTAGATAATTGTCATCCAGAAGATGTTGAGAGAATGTTGGCAACGTCAAAAAAAATAAAAAAAGAATTAAAACCACAAATAGAAACATATCGCTATAAGCTTAAATCTTGGAAAGAGTATAAATGGATTGAGGAGCGTATATTTCCACAATTGGATTCCAAAGGAAAACACATTGGTAATTTTGGAATTATGCGCGACATAACGAAACAAACAAAAGCATCTCAAGATTTGTTGCGCGAAAAAGAGAAGCTAAAACACTATTTAGATGTTGCCGGCATTTTATTAGTTGCTTTAGATGCAGAACAAAATGTGTTGTTGGTAAATCAAAAAGGTTGCGAATTGCTTGGGTACAAAGAAGAAGAAATTATCGGTAAAAATTGGTACGAAAATTTTGTGCCAAAAGCAGAAAAGAAGATCAGAAAAAATAAGTTTTTAAAG
>DATLTG010000021.1:0-2485 GCA_035533735.1 Bacteroidia bacterium | reverse complement strand
CTCTTTAGAAAAGTGTATTGCTCTGTCTTTTATTTCATTCCAACTTAATGCCATATTCTAATTTGTCAAAGTGCTAAGATAATTATTATAATACCCACTATCGTCATTTGCATTGGTTCGTCAGAATGGCACATAACTATAAACTTTGAACTGCCTTCAATTTTCGCTTTGTGCAATTTGTTTTAAGCGCAATACAGCATATTTTTATTTATCAATATAATTCTTCAATATTATTTGCAAGAACTTTTGGAGAAATATTTTTTCCTTCGCTGTATGTGTCGTCAATAAATTCATCAGCTACCCAAATAAATTTTTCTATTCCATTCAATTCAACTTTCATTGGGCTTAAATGAACTCCTGTTGAATAAATTCTATGTTCAACATCTGTAATTTGATTTCCAATTAATCTTTGTTCTATTTTTAAACTCATAATTCAATTTTTTACTATAAACTTTGAACTTCAAACTAATTGCAATTATCTTTTTGTATATTGATTTTCGTAGTATTTCTGGTAATCTCCGGAAGTTACATTGTTCAACCATTCTTCATTTTTCAAATACCAATCAACGGTTTTTTCCAAACCTTCTTCAAATTGCAAACTGGGTTTCCAGCCTAATTCTTTTTGCAATTTAGATGAATCAATTGCATAACGCAAATCGTGTCCAGCTCTGTCTTTCACAAAGGTTATTAGTTTAGCAGATTCACCTCCTTCGCGATGTAATTTCTTGTCCATTATTTTACATAACAAACGAATCAAATCAATGTTTGTCCATTCGTTATTACCGCCAATATTATATGTCTCCCCATTTTTTCCATTATGAAAAATAGTATCAATAGCTCGCGCGTGATCTTCTACAAACAGCCAATCCCGTACATTTTCACCTTTTCCGTAAATCGGAATAGCTTTATTATTTTTGATATTGTGAATAGAAAGTGGAATTAATTTTTCAGGAAAATGATACGAGCCATAATTATTCGAGCAGTTAGAAATCACAATAGGCAAATTAAATGTGTCGTGATAAGCGCGCACAAAATGGTCGGAACTGGCTTTAGATGCAGAATACGGACTGTGTGGATCGTACGAAGTAGTTTCGGTAAACATTCCCGTTTCACCCAAAGTTCCATATACTTCATCTGTGGAAACATGATAAAAACGATGTTCTGAAAAATTATTTTTCCAATTATTTTTTGCGGCATTTAATAAATTCACCGTTCCGATAACATTCGTCATTACAAATTCCAATGGATTAGAAATGCTTCTGTCCACATGACTTTCAGCGGCAAGATGAATAACACCATCAAAATTATTTTTCTCAAATAAGTCCGAAATAAAATTGGCATCTACAATATCGCCTTTTACAAATTCGTAATTCGATTTTTTTTCAATGTCTCTTAAATTCGCCAAATTACCTGCATACGTAAGTTTATCTAAATTCACAATTTGATAATTCGGATAGTTATTTACAAACAAACGAACAACGTGAGAACCAATAAAACCAGCACCTCCGGTGATTAAAATTTTTTTCTTAGTCTCTTTTTCCATCTTGAAAAAATTTATTTTTTATAATCCCCAATACGTGATGGATTTCATTTTATTGCGATATATTCCTTTCACATCAACCAATACAGGATTTTTTCCCATAATAGATTTAAAATATTTTTCGTCCAAATTCAAATACTCTTTGTGATTAACGGCAACAATTACTGCATCGTAATTTTTAGCAATCGACTTTACTAAACCAAAACCATATTCGTGTTTTAAATCAGTAGAATCAGCATACGGATCGGTAACATCCACCTTTACAGCATACGATTTTAATTCTTTTACCACATCTGCAATTTTAGAATTTCGGATGTCGCTCACATTTTCTTTAAAAGTAGCGCCCATTATCAAAACTTTTGCTTGAGAAATATTTTTTCCGGCAGCAATAATTTTTTTAACGGTATTTTTCGCTACGTAAAAACCCATCGAATCATTTACATATCTTCCGGAATTAATCACTCTGGCGTGATAACCTAAGGCTTCCGCTTTATGAGTTAAATAATAAGGATCAACGCCAATGCAATGTCCACCAACCAATCCGGGAAAAAATTTCAAGAAATTCCATTTCGTTCCGGCTGCTTCCAACACATCAAAAGTATTAATGTTCATTTTATTGAAGATGATAGAAAGCTCATTCATCAAAGCAATATTTACATCACGTTGGGTATTTTCAATAATTTTAGCTGCTTCTGCCACTTTAATAGATGGCGCTTTATGAACACCAGGTTCTACAATAATTTGATATGTTTTCGCAATTTGTTCTAAGGATTCTGCATCACATCCCGAAACAACTTTTATAATTTTTGTGATGGTATGTTCTTTATCTCCCGGATTAATGCGCTCTGGAGAATAGCCGACTTTAAAATCTTTTTTGAATTTCAATCCCGAAAATTCTTCCAAAACCGGAATGCAATCTTCTTCGGTACAACCTGGATAAACAGT
>DATLTG010000020.1:0-2025 GCA_035533735.1 Bacteroidia bacterium | reverse complement strand
CATCCATCAATTTGTAAGTAGGATTAGCATCAACTCTTTTTTGGCTTTCGGCTTCTATTTTAGAATAATTAATTGCAGGATCATTCCATGTTTGATATTTTGCAGAATCAATTTTATCCCAAGGCAATGGATAATCTTGGTCTTTTTCGCGCTCATCAATATATTGATAAACATAAGGCAACACAATATCAGGTGTTACTCCTTTTATTTGTGTAGCTCCGCCATTAATACGATAAAATTTTTCGATGGTTATTTTAATCGAACCCATTGGTTTTAAACTATCGTAGCTTCCTGAAAGATAATCGTCCAAATTAAAAAATTGTTGAACAGTACCTTTTCCAAATGATTGAGAACCTATAATAATTCCTCGTTTATAATCTTGAATAGCAGCGGCAAAAATTTCAGATGCAGAAGCACTATTTGTATTTACCATTACTACCAAAGGTCCATCATACGTAACGGAAGGATCGTTATCATTCAAAGAAATAGCTGTTGCTCCTCTGCGTTTAACTTGTACAATTGGTCCTTTATTGATAAACAAACCTACCATTTTCACTACATCTTGCAAAGATCCGCCACCATTGTCTCTTAAATCAATTATAATTCCTTTTACTTTTTCATTTTTCAATTTTATCAATTCTTTTTTAACATCTTCGGCACAAGTTCTGGAACCATTTCTATCAAAATCAGTATAAAAAACAGGCAGACGAATAAATCCGATTTTCTTTTTATTATCAATGATAGCCGAATGCGCATAAGTTGCATCAATCACAACAATATCGCGAATAATAGGTATTACGACTCTGCTTCCGTCTGGTTTTTTAACAGTCAGTTTAACTTCTGTACCTTTTTTTCCGCGAATAAGTTGAACAGCATTATCCAATTCCATTCCCACAACATCAACAGGTTCGGCATTTCCTTGTGCAACTTTTTCAATAATATCTCCTGCTTTTAATTGTCCTTGTCGCCAAGATGCACTGCCCGGAACAATACTGCTTACTTTAATATTTCCGTCCGTTTCTTGCAATTGTGCACCAATCCCTTCTAATTGTCCAGTCATAGCAATGTCAAAATTTTGTTTCTCTTTCGGAGCAAAATATTCAGTATGCGGATCGTAACAATTAGCTATTACATTAATATATGAAGACAAACGATCATTGTTTGTAATGCCATCCAAACGTTTAAAAAAATCATTGTTTGAGTGCAATACTTTTTGACGTGCTTCTATTTCTAATTGGGCAAAACTTTTTTTCGAAATCGAATCATTTTTGGTTGAATCGGCTTTTTGCTGACTTAACAAATCAGCTAATCTCACTAACGTTTGGTATTTTAAATAACTGTGCCATTGTTGTTTTAAATCTGTAGTGTCTTTAGCATAAGTAAGTTTATTGGGATCTGTTTGAATACTATCGTTTTTAGAAAAATCAAAAGGTTGAGCTAAAATTTCTTTGTAATAACGTTCGTCATCAGCAATACGCTCTTTGATTATTTTTAAAGAAGCATCGTAAAATTGATATGTACCTGCTTTCAACTCATCGTCCAATTGGTATTGATATTTTTTCAGTTGATTATAATCTGTTTGCAATAAAAATTTTTTATTATAATCCAATCTTTTCATATAGAGTGTAAAAATCCGATTCGACAAACTATCGTTTACTTGTTGAGGCTGAAAATGGGCAGTAGTAAGTGCATCTAAAACCATTTGCTCCAACACTTGACGTTTTTCAGGATTGGTATCTGAACCTTTGTAGGATACAAAAAGTAAAAATCCGGTAAGGATTAAAAAGGCAATTACTGTTTTAGATTTAGTCATATAAAGGAGTTTCTTAAAAAAATAATTAATTTTGCTAATTATTATAAGGAAACAAATGTAGTTAGATTTATTAATATGTGCTTTTCCCTTTTAACATCTTTTATCAAATAAATTTTATACATTATGAAAACAAATACGACAACATTAAAACAAACCACCATGAAAAAAATAATTTTATCTGCCACTTTTTTTCTTTCTCTTATTGCTTGCAA
>DATLTG010000019.1:0-2054 GCA_035533735.1 Bacteroidia bacterium | reverse complement strand
TTTTGAGTTACCATCACTAATTAATATTGGTGCTGGTTACGACATTAATTTTATGAGAGACAGTTCTGCACTTAAAACTCAACGATTAACAATTGCAGCCAATTTTACATCTAATTCATTTACACAAGATCAATATCAATTAGGAATGGAATACGGTTTTAGATCCTATTTGATGTTAAGAGTTGGGTATAGCTACGAAAAAGGAATTTTTAATTCCATCGAAAATGGACGTTTAACTGCATACACAGGTCCAACAGCAGGATTTACTGTTCAATTGCCTTTTGGGCACGCAAAAAAATCTACCTTCTCAATAGATTATTCTTACAGAGCAAGTAATCCTTTTCAAGGAACTAACACAATTGGCGCGAGAATAAACCTCTAATTCGTTTTTTTTCTTAATTTTGTTAAAAAGAGAATTCCATTTCGGGATTCTCTTTTTAATCTTTTAACAATAACAATATGACACAATTATCTTATTTCACCGAAGAGGGATTGAAAAAATTGCAAGACGAATTAACTTTTTTGAAAACAAAAGAAAGAACTTCTATATCTAAACAAATTGCAGAAGCGAGGGATAAAGGAGATCTTTCGGAAAATGCGGAATACGATGCTGCAAAAGAAGCGCAAGGTTTGTTGGAACTGAAAATTTCCAAAATGGAACAAGTACTAAATAATGCACGCTTAATAGATCAATCGCAATTGGATACATCTAAAGTATTAATACTTTCGAAAGTAAAAATTAAAAACGTAAAAAATGGTGCAGTTATGAATTACACTATTGTTGCCGAAAACGAAGCTGATTTAAAAGCTGGAAAAATATCTGTAAACTCTCCCATTGCTCATGGATTACTCGGAAAAAAAGTAGGAGATAAAGTAGATATCAAAGTGCCTTCAGGAAGTGTTCAGTTTCAAATTATTGAGATTTCGCGCTAAATATGCCGACTATTTTTACCAAAATAATAAACGGTGATATTCCTTGCCATAAAATTGCAGAAACCGATACTTGTTTGGCTTTTTTAGATATATCACCTTTAGCGGAAGGTCATACACTTGTAATTCCTAAAAAAGAAACAGATAATCTTTTTGATATCAGCGACCAAGAATATGCTGATTTGATGTTGTTCGCCAAAAAAATTTCTGCTGCGATAAAAAAAACAATTCCTTGTAAAAAGATTGGTATTGCTGTTATTGGATTAGAAATTCCACACGCGCACATTCATCTTATTCCGATTAATCGCGTGAGCGATATGAACTTTGCGCTTCCGAAAAAAAATTTTTCGCACGAAGAATTAGCAAAAACAGCCCAAAAAATTAGAGCAAACTCTATGCTTTCCTTTCCGGATTTTCTGTAACAAACGCCTTCCATCCCGAAAACTTTTTTTCACCCGATGAACTATTTTTCTGAAAATAATGACAAACTGCAGCAGCCAATCCATCCGTTGCATCTAAATAGGTAGGGATTTCTTTAAAGCCCAATAAATTCTTCAACATTGCAGCTACTTGTTCTTTGGAAGCATTTCCGTTTCCGGTGATGGATTGTTTTATTTTTTTAGGAGAATATTCAAAAACAGGTAAATTTTTATTTAAAGCGGCAGCAATAGCAACACCTTGCGCGCGACCTAACTTCAACATCGATTGTACGTTTTTACCAAAAAAAGGTGCTTCAATAGAAAGTTCATCTGGTTTATATTCCTCAATTAAATAAGTGGTGCGTTCAAATATTTTTTTCAATTTTAATGGATGATTATCAATTTTATCAAGCTTTAAAACGCCAGCAGCAATAAGGCTCATCGTAGTTCCTTTAATATGAATCAACCCATAACCCATTACTGTAGTTCCTGGATCGATTCCTAAAACAATTCTGTCTGCTGCCATTTTACTACATTTGTTTTAATCAATTTCAATTATTGCGCACCATTGAAAAAAAACAGCACATACAAAGTTATAAGTCTTTTGGTGAAATTGATTATTGTAGGAATTTCTTTCGCGTTTATTTATTATAAAATTTTCTATAATTCAGCGATAGTAAGCAGTTCAAAAATAATTTTTGAGAA
>DATLTG010000018.1:0-2501 GCA_035533735.1 Bacteroidia bacterium | reverse complement strand
TTTTTATTCGTATCGAAATAAAAAATTTGCCGCTTTTTTACAAGGTTCACCTGTATTATTGGTTTATAATGGAAATGTTTTAAGTGATCATCTTAAAAAGGAAAATATTACGTTAGATGAATTAGAAGAAGTTATGAGAGAACATGGCGTAAAAAATATTTCTGAAATTAATCTTGCTGTACTCGAAACAGATGGAAACATAAGTATATTGTCGGAAAATTACACTAAAAAAACAACTCGCAGACGAAGACCTCATAAAGCTTTAATGAATGCCAACTAAACTTATTTATGCAAACTATCTTTCAATTATGAAAAAAAAGTTTTCAAAAAAAATATTTTTATTGCTGATTTTAACTGGATTTATATCCTTGCAATGTTTTTCACAAAATGTTCCAATGATAAAAGTTACGGATTTATTAAAGCGAATTAAAAGTAATAACGACACTACTTATATTGTCAATTTTTGGGCAACTTGGTGTGTTCCTTGTGTGCGTGAAATGCCGAATTTTGAAAAAATAAATGAAGAATATAAAAACGAAAAAGTGAAAGTGCTTTTGGTAAGTATTAATTTTCCGAATGAATTGGACAGCCTTGTTATTCCTTACGTGAAAAGAAAAAAAATAAAATCGGAAGTAATGCTTTTAAACGAATTAAATATGGATTATTTTGTTCCTTTAGTAAGTCCGAAATGGCATTACGCTGATATTCCGGCTACGTTATTTGTGAATAATAAAAATAACGTTTATGATTTTTATCAAAAAGAAATGACACTTGATTTTTTAGAAGAAAAAATCAAAGAAATTAGCAAATAATTTTATTTTTTAGGATTATTTTTTTGAAAATATTTCCATCACTTCATTACTCATTCCTGTATTTGAGTAACCACCATCGTGATACAAATTTTGCATCGTTACCATTTTAGTTAAATCAGAAAACAGCGTAATACAATAATCGGCACATGCATCTGCACTGGCATTTCCGAGTGGTGATAAAGCTTCTGCAAAACCATAAAAATCTTCAAAACCTTTTATACCACTTCCCGCAGTAGTTTTTGTTGGCGATTGCGAAACTGTATTTATGCGGACTTTTTTATCTTTTCCATAATGATAACCAAAGCTACGCGCTATTGATTCGAGCATTGCTTTTGCTTCTGCCATATCGTTGTAAAACGAATAAGTGCGCTGCGCAGCAATATAAGTTAGTGCAACAACGCTTCCCCATTCATTAATTGCATCCATTTTTTTAGCAACACTTAACATTTTATGAAGCGAAATTGCTGAAACATCCACACTTTTATGAAAAAAATCATAATTCAAATCGGTATAAGGAAGATTTTTGCGAATATTTGGCGACATTCCAATAGAATGTAACACAAAATCAATTTTTCCGCCCAATACTTCTTGTGATTTGGAAAACAAATTAGTTAGGTCTTCCACAGAAGTTGCATCAGCAGGAATAATTTGCGATTTTGTAGCTTCTGCCAATTTATTTATTTCACCCATTCGCATTGCAATTGGAGCATTTGTAAGGGTAAAAATAGCTCCTTCTGAATATGCCCTTTCAGCTACTTTCCAAGCAATAGAATTTGCATCAAGCGCTCCGGAAATGATTCCGCGTTTTCCTTTTAATAGATTATATGACATAGTTTTAATTTTAAATTTTTTCTAAATAAATCGCGACAAATATACAGAAAGTGTTGAGAAATTAATCAGTAACCATTTTGCTACTTTTTCCTTTTGTGAAAGCCATAATATAATCCAAAACCAAGATTCAAATAAGAAGTCATTCCTTTTTTATCGCTATTATTATAGCTTCTAAATTGGTCTAAATAAACAAAACTGGGATCAAAAGTTTTATCCATTACATCTAAAGTAAGATTAAGTCCAATTGCAAAATGATCTTGTAATAGTAAAAAAAGAGTTGTTTCTGCACCTACAAAAGCATTAGTATAAGTATATTTATTTTTTGGTTGAAAGCCGGTTGGCACTACTACGGAAGTAAATTTTGTAAAATTCCAACCTGCATCAAGCGCGTACGAAAAAAAAACAATGTCGCCAACTTGTTGTAAATAACCCATTCTTCCAACAGCATTATCTACTTGCATGTACATTATAAATGTTGCAGCTTGATTATTAACTGTTGATAAAAGTTCGTTTTGAAAACCGCCACCAACAAAAAATCCTTTATAAATATTGGCATCAAAAATAGCGGAAGCTCCATACACACCAATAAAACTTTCTTTTAATGCCTTATTCGTCATAGGATTTGGAACAAAGCCGGCTAATCTTAAATCAAAACCATAATCAGCAATCTTAATGTCTTTGGGCATTAACAAATTAACTTCTTGGTCTTTAACGGCATTAGCATCCGCTGTACTATCATCTTGCGCTAACAAGTTATTCGCAAATACGAATAAAAAAAAACAGCTTAATATGAGATGAAAACGCTTCAAATTTATCGGATTAACAAATTCAAATATACTTGCTTGTTACGAACGATTA
>DATLTG010000017.1:0-2161 GCA_035533735.1 Bacteroidia bacterium | reverse complement strand
CCGAAATCGGTTAGATTTGTAGCACAAACACCGTACTTTTTGCAAATTCAAAAGTATAAATTTTTCGTCATAAATCATCAAATGGGCTTTTTATGTGTTGCAGGCTCTTGGTGCTAACATGAGTATAAATTTCTATTTTTTTCTCGCTAATTTTTTAGAATTTTCACTTGAAATTTCAGATTTACACTTTTTCCAATGCTTGTTTTATATCGGAAATTAAGATTTCCGGATTTTCTAATCCGATATAAATCCGCACTAAATTAAAAGGCAAGCCGCTGTTTTTTGCTTGTGGTAATGCGCCAATCGGAAAAACCAGCGATTCATAACCGCCCCAAGAAGTTGCCATTAAAAAATGTTTTAAGTTGTCGCAAAACGCATCAATTTGTGAAATGTCTTTCGCTTTAATTTGTATGGAAAACAATCCCGTAGCGCTTTTCATTTGTTTTTTTGCCAAAGCTAATTGCGGATTATTTTTAGAAAATGGATAATTTATTTTTTCTATTTTCGGATGATTTTCTAAAAATTCAACTACTTGTGCTGCACTCTCAGAAACCCTGTTTATGCGGATTTCGAGCGTTCTTAATCCGCGAATCATGAGCCAAGCATCGTGCGGAGAAATGATTCCTCCAATATTCATAAATTCTTCTCCGAACATTTTTTTTATCCTTGCGGATGAGCCGCAAACCACGCCAGCAACCACATCGCTGTGTCCGGATAAATATTTACTGGCAGAATGTACAATTAAATCAATGCCCATTTTTATCGGACTTTGCTGAAGAGGCGATGAATAGCTGTTATCAATGATGGTGGTAATATTTTTTTGCTTTGCTAATTTTGCAATCGCTTCAATGTCTTGCAGCTCGAAAGTCAATGAATTAGGGCTTTCTAAGTAAATTAACTTGGTGTTTTCTTGAATGGCATTTTCAAAATTCTTAGTTTCAGTTCCGTCCACCATTGTCGTGGAAACGCCATATTTTACAAGGTAATTGTTGAGTAGTGCATTCGTCCAACTATATGGTTTTTTCACACAAACTACATGATCTCCGGCTTTCGCAACAGACATAATAGCAGCAGCCATTGCGGCAGTTCCACTGGAAAATACAAGTGCATCTTCAGCACCTTCCAAAGCTGCGATTTTTTTTCGCAAAATTCCAACTGTTGGATTGTAACCTCTTGTGTAAAAGGGGGTTTCGTATTCATTAGATAAAATTTTACGCAAATCAGCAACACTTTTTGCACAAAAATTACTGCTTTGAATAATTGGCGGTGAAACAGCGTTGAAATAATTTTCGCGCTCTTCTCCAAGTTGATTGAGAATGTATGAAAGTTCCATAAAAATTATTTTTTAAACATGAAAAAAACGGCTAAAATTAGGAATAAGAGTCCAATTAATTGATTAAAACGTAAACCATCTGTTTTAAATATAAAAATAGAAAACGCCATAAACACGCAAAGTGTTATAACCTCCTGAATTACTTTTAGTTGCAATAAAGTAAACGGTCCGCCATCACCTTTATATCCAATCCGATTTGCGGGAACTTGAAAGCAATATTCAAAAAATGCTAATCCCCAACTTATCAGAATAATACTTGCCAATCCTAAATTTTGCGACCAACTCATTTCTTTAAATTTTAAATGACCATACCAAGCAAAAGTCATAAAGGTGTTTGATAAAATGAGTAAACCGATTGTATAAAGTGATTTCAAATTCATAAAAATTATCTTTTACCTTTAAAAACGTTGGTATTATTGATTTGCAGACGCGACCACATTTTTGTTCGATTGGGCGCACTTTTTCTTAAAAGAAAGCAAATGCTTCCAAAAGGGGTGTTTTTGCGTTTTGATGCAGCCATTTCGATTTTTCGACTTATTTATTGCGAATGATATAAATTTGACTGGAAAATTCTTGTTCGGATTTAATTGCATTCAAATTGGATCGAAAACCATTCCAGCAAGCGCGTATAAAATTTGATTTTCCGTGTTTGTATTTTTCGCTTAAAAGAGAAACATAAAATGAATCGAAACGCATTGGTAAAATCCGAGAAACTTTCATTTCGTGTTTAGAGAATATAAATTCAATGTCTTTGGGAGTAAAATGATAAAGGTGTCTTGGCAAATCATAAGCTGCCCAAAACTGTCCGTAAATTTTGGCGTCTAACGA
>DATLTG010000016.1:0-6659 GCA_035533735.1 Bacteroidia bacterium | reverse complement strand
GTTTTATTGCAAGTGAGGAGCATGTGGTGGAATATTTGCGTTATAATATGCGTTCACAAATTTTTGCTAAATCGCTTCCAATGGCACTTGTTGTTGGAGCTTTAAAACGTTTGGATTTAATTCGTAAACATCCTGAGTTTAAAGAAAATCTTTGGAAAATTACCAACGCTTTACAAAGCGGATTAACGAAAGCCGGCTTCAACATTGGAAATACACAATCTTGTGTTACGCCTGTTATTTTATCAGGAACAATTCCGGAAGCGACCAATTTAATTATTGATTTGCGTGAGAATTCAAATATTTTCTGTTCGATTGTTGTTTATCCGGTGGTTCCGAAAGGCGTGATTATGTTGCGTTTGATTCCAACTGCTGTTCACACTATTGAAGATGTTAATTATACAATTGAATGTTTTTCAAAAGCACAAATTAGACTTCAAGCTGGCGAATACAAAGCCGATAAAGTAACGATTGGTTAAAAAAATATCTTTTTAAATTATTGTCATAAAGGAATAAAGAGCAAAAATCAGCTTTTTATTCCTTTATAAATTTTTGCGAATATTGTTTTTTGTTATTACTCAAAACCAAAATGTAAATTCCGTTGGTAAGGTTGGAAATATTTATTTTTTGAGTGTTTCCGAAAAAAGTTCCATTCATCAGTTTTTGTCCTAAACTATTGTAAATTTCAAAAAAATATTTTTCAGAAGCTTCATTTAATTGAATAGTTAATTCGTTGCTCGCAGGGTTTGGATAAAGTAAAAGATTCTCTTTTTTATCGGAAATTTCTTCCACTGAATTTGGAATACATTGTGGAGATAAACTTCCGCCCAAATCAGAAAAATCTTTTGAAAAAGCTTGGTAATAAATATTTGCAATTTTCGCATCGTGAATAATTACAGTGTTTTCATCGTTTTTAGTATTTGCAGAAATAGTCCAATTATGAGAACCTGTTAATGTTAATGGATCTGAATTGGTATCGCATTCATCAACAATCATAAATTTATTGTGGTAGATAGAATTAGTTTGCGCATAAATTTTCAAACTGTTTCCCATTATTGGATTCAACGTTGCATAAGCTGAAAATGCTTGACTGTATTGATCCATAATTCCGGAAACATAAATACCTTCATTTATTTTTTTTACAATTGAATCGGCATCTGGACTATCCGTAAAAGTATAAACTCCAAAATAAAGTTCGGTATTAGCCGAATTAATTGCTTCGATAATATGTTTATTGGTGCTGTCTTCAGGACTGAAATATTGTTCTACATGCACACCGCCAATATTAAAATTATGTGGCGTAATGTCTGATTTAAAAGCCCCGAATTTTGAATTAACTAAATCTGGTGTCATCCCAGAATCTCCCCACATTTGATTAAATTCGGTAGTGTAAGCTTTTGCCAATGCTTGACTTTGAAAAATAATAATATTATTGGCATCTGAATTAAATTGTTCTGGATCCCAATTTGACGAGCCTGTCCAAACAATCGGATCATTTTCATTTGCAGTATTCGCATCAATAATCATAAATTTATTGTGCATTATATTATAACCGCTTCCTGTTGGACTTGCCAATGTTGGAATATTACTATTCAAATTTGCCAAACCAGAATTGGAAGAACTGCCATTATAAATCCATCTTATTTTTACGCCTCTTGCATAAGCGTTATTAATTGCATCTGAAATGCTTGAAATTGTTGAGTTTTCTGCAAAATTATATACTGCCACATCAATACTGTATTTTGCACGATTGATGTACGCAATCAATGTATCATCTAAGGTTTTATTGAGATAGATGGCGTTTATTCCCGTTGAAACGCTATTATCAACAGGATGATTAAAATAGCAAATTATTTTTTTTGAAAAAGGATTTGTGTTAGCAGTTGTGAAGTGAATAACCGAAGAAGAATCGGTATTTCCGGCAGTTGAAAAAGCTTTTAAATAATAAGTAGTTGATGCAGAAAGCCCAAATAAATTAACGATGTGATTGTTAACTCCATTTGTTCCAGTTGCGCTATTGATAAGCAATGTAGGTGATAATCCGTAATGAACAACACTAGTTCCATTTATATTTGTTGCCCAATTAATAGTTGCCACATTGCTACCAATATCAGTTACAGTTGGCTGAATTGTAATAACAATAGGAACTACAACAGCTTTTCCTTTTAATAAAAAATCATCGAAAGATAAATTTCCAGTAACTTTAGTATAAGTAAATTTTAAATAATGTGCTGCTGTATCAACTGGAAACTCAACCGTTGAAGGTGTTGTAGCAATTGGCTGAATAACATTAAGTGTATCCCAAGTAATGCTATCAATGCTTTGAGAAATAAGTAATTTACTTGTTGTATCAGATGATGAACCGATTTTAATCCAAAACTGAACGGAGTCGGCATTTGAAAATTTTGGAGTAGTAAGCGAACCAGAAGTTCCAAACTTAAAAGCATTTGGACCGCTGGTTCCACAATAAGAAGAAGACGTATAATCGGCATTTGATGTACATGACCAACCATTTGGTAATGTGGCTGCAGTTCCTAAATAATTGGTAAAATTTTCTTGGAGAATTGTAATTTGTTGTGCTTTTGCAGAGAAAGAAAAAAGAATAAAGAATAAATAGAAAGTAATTTTTTTGTTTTTCATTGTACTTCGTTTTAAATAGTAACGGAATACAAAAAAAATAAGTGTGCGTTTGAAAAATGATTGGATTTTTTTTAATCAATTCTCCAGTCAATAATTTTATGACCGTTTTCCAATAATAATTGATTTGTTTTAGAAAAATGTTTACAGCCAAAAAATCCATTGTAAGCAGAGAAAGGGGAAGGATGCGCTGCTTTTAAAATATGATGTTTAGATGAATCAATTAACGTTTCTTTAGCTTGTGCATATTTTCCCCAAAGTAAAAAAACGAGACCTGATTTACGATTTGATAATTCCTGAATAGCTTTGTCGGTAAAGCGTTCCCAGCCTTTTTGTTGATGTGCGCCTGCTTCGTTTTCTCTCACGGTAAGTGTTGCATTTAATAATAAAATTCCTTGATCAGCCCACGATTCTAAATTTCCTGTTTTCGGAAACGGAATATTTACATCAGAAACTAATTCTTTAAAAATATTTTTCAAAGATGGTGGCTGTTTAATTCCATCACTAACCGAAAAGCAAAGTCCGTTTGCCTGACCGAAGCCGTGATAAGGATCTTGACCGATAATTACCACTTTCACTTTTTCAAATGGCGTTCGATTAAATGCTGAAAAAATTAAATTTCCTGATGGAAAAATGCTGTATTTATTTTTCTCTTTAATCAAAAATAATTTTAGTTCCGAAAAATAAGCTGCATCAAATTCTTCTGCTAATACTGCTTTCCAGCTTTTTTCAATTTGTGGTTCTGCACTCATTAATTCTAAAAAATTAAAAATAACTTACTATTCCAAAACTTATTTTTCCGGCTCTCACGTCAATCGGATTATTAAATTGCTTACCAAGTGCGTAATTGATGGAAAATATTCCTGCTTTTGTTTGGAAACTAATTCCGGCACCAAAACCAAAAGGCGTATCCCAAATATTGTGATTTATACTTTGATTTTGATAATATGCTTGATCGAAAAAAGTGTATAAATACGAATTTTGTTCCAATAAATATCGGTACTCAATAGTACCAACTACGTAAGAAGATGCGTAAATAGATTGTTGATCAAAGCCGCGTAAAGTGGTTAAACCGCCAATCCGAAATAAATCGTTTTGAAAAAGAGAAGCGCCATATAAATAAGCCGATTGCAATCCGTATTTAATGGTGCTTCTGGTGCCAATTGGCATAAAAAAAGCAGCGTTTAAATCGGCATTGTATTGATTGGATGAAAGTTTCAAATTATCGTAAACAATAGGATTCAAATTCGGATTTACTTTTATCGTTTTGTTTCCAGCCGCAATATCTACCGTTAAAGCAAAACCTTTTCGCGGATTTAAGCGATAATCCAAACGTTCTGTTTTATAACCAATTCCGTAAGATGTAATCGAATTATCTGCAAACGTTGGTAAAACCGTTTGATATTCTAAACCGCTTGTAGAAAGTAATGTAGAACTTTTATCTTCCACAAAAACTTTAAAATAATCGCCACCGCTGAGCAAATATTGTAAGGCAAACGTTTGATCCACTTGAATATAAGTAGAATCTTGCTTGTACAATTTTAAATCGTAAGAAAATCCAAATGGCGTTGAAAATAAAAAGGGATACGATAAATGTGTGGTTAAATTTTGCGTTTGTGCTTTCAAACGTTGCCAATCAAAATCTATCTGTTCGCCTTTGCCAATAGCATTTTCAAGATTAAGTTTTACATCTCCGGTTAAAATTAATTTTCCTGTTACAGGATCAGGTAAAAAGCCGATGATACCATCAAATTTACTGGCTTTTTTTGAATCCAAAAACAAATAAATTTTTGTAGTTTTGTCTGAAAAAATAATTTTTAAAGGTTTTGTTTCTCTCAAAAAAGGCAGCTCACGTAAACGTGCCGAAATCTTTTTTACAATCGATTCATTATATAAATCTCCCGGTTTTATATTCAAATAATTATATAAATAACGTGTCGAAATTTTCACTTTCCCCTTCACCACAATACTATCTATTCTGATTACTTTATTTTTTGTGTAATTTAATTTTGCCGAAAATTCATTTCCATTGATTTTTATGCTGTCTAATTTTACACTGGCAAAAGGAAAACCATTATTTTCGGCATAAGTCAATATTTTATCTTGAACTTTTACTACGTCTTTAAAATAGAGTGGTTTGTTGGAATATAATTTTTCTCGAAACCCAATTTGACTCAAAATAGCTTCACTCACATTGCCTTTATCTAATTTCGCCCATTTGTAAATTTCGCCTGTTGTAATATAAGCTGTAAGCCGATTGCTGTCTTGAACCAAACTATCCACAGTTGCCGCTAAATAAGCATCATCATATAAATCGAATAAAATGGTTTTGATTTCTTTGTTTCGCTCTTCCGGAGAAATAAATTTTTTTTGAAATTTAATTTTTGAGAGAATGGGATTAGCTGAATGTACTGTTAAAAAATAATTTTTTTGCGACTCATTCTTAATTGGCTGATTGTCTTTCTTTTTTTCCGTTTGTTGAGCATTAGCAGACAATGCCGTTAAGCAAATGACAATAAAAATAAGTTTAATAATAGCTCTCAAAAAAAATATTTTTATGTTCTAATTATTTTTGGCACAGCAATTGTAAATAGACAAGCGAACGTGAAATTTAAAGAAATAGTCTTCATCAGTTCTTCATTTTAAACGCTCAATTTTGAACTAAAATTAATTAAAAATAAACTTTAAAAACGAAAAACTATGAAAATTAAAAATTTAATGGCAGCAGGTGCATTATTAATAGCATTCGCCTTTGTAGGAACTACAGTTTCTGCACAAACAACAGAGCACCAAGACAAAAAAGCGTTACATCACGTACAAAACAAAAAAGCTAAAAATATAGCTCAAAGAAATCGTGCTGAAAAAAACGGACATCCTAAAAAAGCGGCTCAAGACGAGAAGAAAATACATCATGACAACAGAGCGATTCATAAAGATCGTAAAGCTGTTAAAGCTGCAAAATAAATTATTGCGTTTGTAAAAAAGAACGGCTACCAAAATGGTAGCCGTTCTTTTTTTATAAAATGATTTAGTTTAAATTTGTATTTTTAAATTTGTATCAATTAAAATAAATTTTATTTTTAATATATCTATGACAACTATTATTACTGATTTCTTGTTTAAAAAAATCAATGTTATAGTTATTTCATCTCTTTTAGCTTTTCCATTATTTTCCTATTCCCAAACACCGAATGGTCCAGGAGGAGTACAATTTACAAATGGTACAGGTACGCTTGAGCAGTGGTATCGAGCAGATTTAGGTATAACATTAACAGGAGGACTTGTATCTACTTGGGCAGATCAAAGTGGTAATGGAAATAATCTTACTGCGCCTTCTGGATTTCGACCTGCTACAGTTGTTGATGCTAATTTGAACAATCAAACATGTGTGGCATATAACGGTGGACAATATTTTACATCTTTACTTAGTGGACCCAATGTAAATGCACTTACTATTTTTTTGGTAGCCAGAGGAACAAGCTATCAATCATTATTTCGTTGGCAAAATAGTGGCGGAACTTATGTTGTTTATCCATGGGAATACTCGGGAGCCAATAGAACATTTATTTCTTCGAGTGATGGAGGTACAGGTGGAGGTATTGCATCAGGACTTATAACTAATGCAAATAATTTAGGTGTTGCCATGTACGTTAAAAATACAACAAATGGGATGCAAACATACATTAATGGAGCTTTAAATGTCGAACGAAATAGTACAAACGCAACGTTGCCAACTCAACCATTTTATTCAGGCAGATATAATCCAGGATCAAGTGAATATCCAACTTGTGATGTTGGCGAAATGATTGTTTATAACACAAATTTAAATAATACACAATTGTGGATTGTAGAAAATTATTTAGCCGCAAAATACAATTGTACGCTTACTACGAATGTTTATTATTCAATGAATACAGTTGCAAATGGGAGTTATTATCATGATGTGGCAGGTATTGGACAAAAGGGAGGTAATGCTGTAAACGATGCTCGAGGTACAGGAATTGTTGAAATAAATAATCCTTCCA
>DATLTG010000015.1:0-2518 GCA_035533735.1 Bacteroidia bacterium | reverse complement strand
TGAGAAATGTTTCACTTTTAAGTGAATTTTAGGGTGCAAATCTAACAAAAATATTCACTAAATTGCAAATTTATTAGGTATGTTTTCACTTTTAAGTAAAATTAAATAAAAACACTTCTGTAAATCAAGTACTCAAATAATTTCATTCAATGCAAAATAATATATTTTGGTAAGTTTAAATTTTTATTTTAGTTTTTTAAAAGCGGTTAATGCCTTTGTTGTTTCCTTTTTTGTTTCGTCTTCAAATCCAGCTAAATAGTTTTGAGTTGTTTTAACGTTACTATGTGAAAAAATTTATTTTAGAAAAGTTAATAATGAATATTTTGAATTAATTAATTTTAGTGAAATGGCGTATTATTATGATGGTAGAATATATTTCTTTGAAAGAGATAATTTACAAAATTAACGCTGCTCAATCATCCTGCTTAGATTTATTCTAATAATAAGTTCAAATTAGCTTGACGACATATAATCCACTGGGTTAAAATAAAGTGTAAATTCGCTGCGAGAAAATTCGTATAACTATCATCCAATGAAAGAGGTAAACTTGATTAAATTTGAAGATATAGATGCTAAAATTATAGATTTGCGAAGCCAAAAAATTATTTTGGACAGTGATGTGGCAACGCTATACGGGGTTACTACCAAAGAAATAAATCAGGCAGTTAAAAATAACCCCGATAAGTTCCCCGATGGATATATTCTGCTTCTTACAAAAGGGGAGAAAATAGAGGTGGTAAAAAAATTTGACCACCTCGCAAATCTTAAATTTTCTCCACAGCTTCCAAAAGCATTCACCGAAAAAGGATTGTATATGCTGGCTACCATACTGAAAAGTAAAAGAGCTACACAGACAACGCTGGCAATTATTGAAACCTATTCAAGAATAAAACATCTTTCCAGAAATATTAAAGAGTTATCGTTGGAGCATGACGAACAAAAGAAGCAAAACCTTTTGCATAAAAGCGGTGAAATAATTGCAGAAGTAATGGAAGATGGGTTGAAAGTCAAAGGGAGTGAAACCACTATCGAATTAAACTTTGCCGTTTTGAAATTCAAGCACACAATAAAAAAAGAAAAGTAGTAGCGGGGACCGTATTAACTAGCAGCATACAGTTACATCCTAAATTTACTAAAAGTGTTCGTTTCCCTTGTAATATTGGCTATTTTAGACTTTTCTTATAACGCTTCAATTCTAAAAATATACCCAACTATTCGTTCATTTTGACTACAATTTGCCTACAAATTAGTTTTAGTCTATCTTTGATGAAAATATACGATTATGTACGCTAATCTCAAAGTAAATAACGGTTCAGTAGTGGTTAATTATTCAATGAATGGTAGAATGAGATTCCCAACTCAAGTAACCATAAGTAAAGAGAAAGCTAGTAACGGGAAATTTAAAGAGTGGGATTATAAAAACAACCTTGTAAGAAATACGGTTGAAAATTACGCTGCGACTAATAAGGTTCTTTCAAAAATTCTAAAGGTTGCCAATGATATTATTACTGAACACCTGAATACTGACATTAAAATTACTGCCAAAGAACTAGAAGCACTTTTAGCTAATACTAGAAAAGAAAAGCAAGAAACTCATTCCGCATTGCTATTGGATAGGTACGATGATTTTATGGAGCGTATGGAAAAAAAACTTAAGCAGTCTCCTGATAGTTTTAAAACATATAAAACTTTTAAGAATACACTTTTAGATTATGAATTTGATTTACAAAAACAATTCAAAGCAACCGATATAATCAACTATGACTGGTGTGTTGATTTTACGGCATGGCTACAAGAAAAAAGACCTAATAAAGCTACGAAAAATGGAATAACGCATACATATAAAAGTAGAGGACAAGCAGCAGTCAATACAATAGATAAACGATATGAGGTTTTAAAGGGCTTTGCTGCTTATCTAAAAGAAATTAAAGTTATTTCCGACTATACTATCCTATTGAGATACACTAAGGAATCAGTACGAAAAAAAAACTCAATAAAGACAACACTTACAATAGATGAATTATATTCCTTATTAGATTTTCAATTAGAAAAAAGATTATCTCAAGTTAGGGATTTGTTTGTTATTGCTTGTTTTACAGGATTACGCTGGAAAGACCTCGTGAATTTTAATAAGGAACTGATAATTAATATTGACGGAAAGCCTGTTTATCAGAAAATACCTAATAAAACGAAAAACACAAGTGGCATAACCGTTACAATTCCATTAGCCGATATAGTGATTAAATACTTAGAAAAACTTAACTATAATCTCGATATAATATCAAATCAAAAAGCTAATGTCTATTTAAAACAAGCATTACAAAAAACAGAATTATTTAATGATTTAACAAATAAGAAAGATAAATTGGATAGAAATCTTAGACGGTTTGAAATTATGTCATTTCATAAGGGGAGGGACACTTTCATCACAAATCTAATAGATTCCGTACCGCTGTCAGAAATTATGAAATATACTGGACATACTAAGTTGTCTAACTTGCAGAAATATATTGATATG
>DATLTG010000014.1:0-14166 GCA_035533735.1 Bacteroidia bacterium | reverse complement strand
AATAATAAAAAAATTAGCTTTTTTCAAAACATCAATAGAAGCCGTAAATTCAATGTCGCAACCTTTAAAAGCAGCTTTATCTAATTCCTGACTCGGATCAATTCCTTTTTTCATTTGATTAACACGCGCTTCATTGATATCAAATCCAATAACTTTAATTTTTTTTGCGAACGCAAGTGCAATCGGTAAACCTACATAACCCAAGCCGATAACGGCTAATTTAGATTCTTTGTCGATAAGTTTTTTATACATTTTGAGTATTTTATCACTATTGAAAAATTATTTTTTTCGAGTTTCTTTTCGTAAAGCGTAAATACGTTCAATAATATCTACCACTTTCATTCCTTCCAAAGCATTGGTAGTAATGGTTTTTCTGCCTTTTAAAACATCCACCACATTTTCGATAATGTAATGATGATTAGCAGCCGATCCTTTGTAAGCTCCGTAATCATTGCCCGGATTTGTTGGCGCTAATGTTGGCAATGTGTAATTTTCGATGTGACAATATTCTACTTCATTCATGTATTGTCCGCCAATTTTTACGCTTCCTTTTTTTCCGATAATCGTAATGCTGCTTTCTAAATTGATATCCCAAACAGCCGTTGAATAATTGATACTTCCCATTCCGCCATTTGCAAAATTAAATGTTACAAATCCGCTGTCTTCAAACTCGGTAGAATTGGCGTGCGTAAAATCATTGAACTTTGCTTGAATATCTTTTATATCACCAAAAAGCCAATACATAATATCAATAAAATGAGAAAATTGCGTGAACAATGTTCCTCCATCTAAATCTTGTGTTCCTTTCCAACCGCCTTTTTTATAATAACGATCATCTCTATTCCAATAACAATTCAATTGAACCATAAATATATCGCCTATTTTTTTGGTATCGATGATTTCTTTAATCCAAACTGATGGTGGCGAGTAGCGATTTTGCATCACGCAAAAAACATTTTTATGTTCTTGCAAAGCTTTAAAAAGAATTGTTTCACAATCGGACTTATGAAGCGCCATCGGTTTTTCACAAACGATGTGTTTTTTTGCGTCAAGTGCGAGTAGTGCATGTTTCGCGTGTAAGCCATTTGGCGAAGCAATGTTTACAACATCCATTTCTAAATTAGCAGCAAGCATTTCTTCGATGGAAGAAAAAAACTTTTCTTTTATATCTGATAATCCTAATTCGTTTTTATCTTTTACATCACAAACAGCCACCAATTCACATTCTTCGTTTCTGCGAATCATCTCCGCATGACGTTTCCCGATGTGTCCTTGACCAACAATAGCGAATTTTATTTTACTCATATTTATATCCGAAATTATGCTGTTAGCTTGCTTACTTTTCCGATTTCCAATTTGTATTTTTCTTTGCTTTCAGGACAAATAGCAATGTTGTTTTTAAATTCCAACCGATGCCCAAATTCACTCATCCAACCGATTTGTTTTGCCGGATTTCCTACCCACAACGAATAAGCCGGAATATTTTTTGTAACCACTGATCCAGCACCAATAAAAGCAAATTCGCCAATATCGTGTCCGCAAACAATGGTTGCATTAGCACCAATTGTAGCACCTTTGCCAACATGCGTTTTGGCATATTGATTTTTACGATTTATAGCACTGCGCGGATTTATTACGTTGGTAAATACCATTGAAGGACCTAAAAATACATCATCGGCACACGTTACTCCTGTATAAATAGATACATTGTTTTGTACTTTCACATTTTTACCAAGCACTACTTCTGGCGATACCACCACATTTTGACCAATGTTACAACCTTCGCCAATGGTGCAATTAGTCATTATATGCGAAAAATGCCAAATTTTAACGCCTTTAGCTATTTTGCAACCTTCATCAATAAAGGCAGTGGGATGCGCAAAAAAATCTTTTTCCATTTGAAAAATTAAGATTACAAAAATAGAAAAATCTGAGAATGTAAGGGATATTTTACGCTTTTAATTCTGAAGCTGTTATTGCTTCTGAAAATATGGGATTTGATACTTTAAAAATGTTTTTCAGTAAATCTTAAAACAGATTCTTAATAACTGTGTTTACCTGTTGTCCAGCCGGATTTTTTTAGCAATTTTTCGCCCGATTCAATTGCACCGGTTTCAATTTCAGTCCCCATCGAATCGTTCCATCTGTTTAAAAAACCAAAAAGAGAAATCACGCCAAGCATTTCAACAATTTCTCCATCATTCCAATGCAATCTTAATTTTGCAGCAATGGCATCATCTACTGCGTTTGGAATGGTTGAACTAAGCAGCGCAAATTCCAATGCAACTCTTTCGGCTTCTGAAAAAGAAGGATGCGTTTTAAATTCCCAAATATTTTCCATTTTTTCTGCTTCCGCGCCATATCGTTCTGCTGCTCTAATGGTGTGTGCTTGACAATATCTGCAACCTGCCGCATTACTGCTGATGTATCCAATCATTCGTTTTAATGCGCTGGTAACTTTTCCTTTGTTTTCCATTACTGCTTTATTGAGTTCAATAAAAGCGTACGCTATTTGCGGGCGATGATACATTGTTTTTACACTATTCGGACAAAATCCCAATGTTTCATTAAAAAATGCAATTAAGTCCTGAAATGCTTTGTCTCCCTTTTCGGAAGCAGGTAATACTAAAGGTGTTTTCATGAATTATTTTTTAAATTATAATTTAAAAGTTCCTCCTGCAACAAGTGCCATTTCGTAACAAGCAAAATTTTGTTTGGCAATTCCATCGTAAATACGCAAACCCCAATAACGCGCATAAACACCTTTGTCAAATAATTCTAAATAAAAATGTTTGAAAAAAGTGGCACGCAAAGCGCAATCTGCATCTATATTCCAGCCGCCAAACTGAAAATGAGGCATACTATTTACGCCAAAAAGTGTATTCTGAACGTGTGGAATATTTGGTCCGGCACCGGCTTTTAATAAAGCGTCAACTCTAAATTTTTCGTTTTTAGATTCAATAATTTTTATTTTTCTAACCAAGTTTAATGATAAAAAATTAGCTCCGTTATTTAATTCCCAACCAATATTTTTAGGATTTGAAACCACCATTGTATCTATATTTCTGCCGCGAAATGTACCAGTCATGTGAATGTTTTCGTAACTATCCAACACATATTTGGCATGATCAAAATTAAGTTCTAATCCCCAATCTTGCGCTTTATTAAAAAAATAGCCAATGCGATAATTGTATTGTGGAATAGTTAATTGTTTTGTAAACAATGCTTGATTCCAACCTTTATGATCGTGCGCTACCACATCATCAAACGTATAATTATTGTTTAATGCAGGTTGTAAAATATTGATGCTGCTGTGCGTGTACCATTCGGTATTGTATCCCCACGAAAAATAAAAACTGCCATCTTTTACAATTTGCGCTTGCACAAAAAGTGGAGAAATAAATAAAATGATTGCTATTAAAAAAAGGTTGCTTTTTGCCATTTTGTTTTTTGAAAAAAATTTCTCGAAATTACATATTTATTTCCGCGAAACAGGTAGTGTTTTCTGAAAAATTATTTTTTATTTATCTTTTTGAATACGCACCATCATTTTTTTCCAAAACCTTGTTATGAAATTACTTTCACTAAAATACAATATCACTTCTAAAAAAATTGCTGTAAGGAATAAAAATTCACTAAAATCAAGAAGCACGGAACCTGCGACAGAGCGAATTTTCACAAAATCTATCATAAAAAGGCAACTTAAACAAACATACCAACAAAGGTTCTTTATGAGGATAAATTTTCTATTTTTATTATTTCGGATTTGATTATTAACTCTATCAAGTTGTACGGAATAACTTGTATTTTCTGGATAAAAATTAACTAAAATTTCATAATCCTTTTTAGCTAATTCTTCTTTATTACGATTATGATAGGCATTACTTCGCCAATCTAATAATAATTCGTAAAAATACATTTCACGTAAATTATCCTCAGTGTATCTTTTGTCGTTTCTTAAAAGTTCTATTGCTTTAGTGAGAACTTGAATTGCTTTTTTGAATTTTTTTATTCTCGCAAGAGCTAATCCATAATTACCAATTAATTCCAAATAAGTATCAGATACTTCTTCTGATTCATCACAATCAATTGAATCAATTGCTGTTTTATGCTTTTCAAAATTGGCAACAATGCTGCGATCGGAATTTGGGCTTTCTTTACCATAAACATCTTCCTTTATTTGCTGAATATCTGCTATTGAAATTATGCGCGTCATGTTTTATTCCAATATTATTTTTAAAAAAATACAAACTATATTTTCCAATATTAATCTTGTTCTCTATATCTTTCGCCTTCTTTGTTATACAATATTATTCCTAAAATAATAGAAATTATTAACGAAGGTATCCAAAGTCCAATTCCTAAATATTTAAGAATAGGATATTCTTTTCCATAAAATGTTTCTATGAGCAGCGATCCTGTAAGACAATACATTAAAATATCTCGTAATCGAATTAAATTATCACTATTAATTCTGTTGAGCCAATTAGCATAATGCAAATTTTCAGGAAAGTGTTTTATCAAAAATTCAAAATACGGTTTGGCTAATTTATATTTATTTCTACGACAATAACTGTAACCAAGATTAAAATACGAATTGACATATAGGTTTGATTCAAGCAAGTCATGAAAGGAGTATTCTTTGTTGTTTTCAAAAAGTTGTATTGCTTTATTGAGAACAGGAATTGCTTTTTTGAACTGGTCTATTTGGGCAAGTGCAATTCCGTAATTCGCAATTAAACCTGAATAAATATCATAAATTTCTTGAGATTCGTTATAATCAACAGCATCTATTTCTTGTTGATGTTTTTCAAAATTGGCAACAAGTACAGCATTAGTACGATCCGCATAAATTTCGGCTGCTAATTTTTTAATATCTATAATTGAAATTATACGCGTCAAATTTGTGTGTATTTTGGAATAAAATCTTTCAAAAAAATATTTTTTTGGGATACAGTTTTTTGAATCATTTCAAATATTGATTATATTTGTTTGTCGTTTTGCTATTGTTGAAGCAACTAAAATAATCGAAACAAGATATTAAACTCAAGTAATATGAGTAAGAAAACAACAACTAAAAAAGGGAAAACGGTTAAGTCCAAAAGAAAAACTGAAACAAAGAAAAACAGAAAACAAATAACGAAAAAATCAATTAAACGATCGGACAAACCACAATCAAATTTATTTGTTCTAACTGATTATCAAAAAGATTTTTTATCCCGACGAGAGGAATTAAAAATGTGTTTAAATAGCTTTCTAACAAAAAAAGAAAAAGCTTTGTTAGAGCAAAATAGAAAATTAAAACTTTCATTAGAGTTTATACCACGAATTAGTAATTTTTTAAATGTTCGAAACAAAATCAAAACAAGTGCTTGGAATAAGTTAAAAAGATGTGTTTATCAACAAGCTAATTTCCTTTGTGAAATTTGTGGTGAGAAAGGAACAAAACACCCTGTAGAGTGTCATGAAGTATGGATTTATAATGAAGAAAATTTAACTCAACAACTTAAAGCACTTCAAGCCCTATGCCCAATTTGTCATCGAGTTAAACATATAAATGCTTCAGCATATATTGGTAACGTTGAAAGAGAATTTCGCCATTTTAAAAAGATAAATGACTTAGACGAAATAACTGCTAACAAAATAATTTCTGCGGTACGGAAACAGAATCAAATTAGAAATTGTACGCAATGGGAACTTGATATTACGCTGCTGAGCAATTACGGCATCGACATCAATCTTGAAGATAGAAGCAAATTTAAAAAACATACAAAATTTGGACGACATAGAATTGTAGTTTCTGATTTCGAAGATGATATTGAAATAGATTTATAAATTCTCAAAAAATAATTTTTTCAACCTTCTAAAAACCAAGCGTCATTTGGTTGAGCTTGTCTTCATCTGTTTTTTTTTTACTTTTTTTGGATGGCTTTTCTGGAGGCGTTTCTACACTTTCATCTTGCGCAACTGTTTGGCGTAATTCTTCAACCGGAGAAAGTCCGCTTTCTTCAAAGTTTTCGGTTTCTTCATCCAAGGGAATTTCTTCGGGCGGCAACAAATTAATTTCTTTTATTTTTCCGTTGCTCACTTTATTTCCTTTTGCTTTCATTCCTTTTATGCCAATAAAACTCACCAAATTAATTTTTTCATCAGGCAGTTCTTTGTCTTTATTTTTTGCAAATTTTATTTCTACAATCGGATTCGTATCAGTAGTAACAAATTCTAAACGAGAATCGGGAGCTTCGCTGATAAAGAGCGTTTTTTTATCAGTTGGTTCCAATAAAAAACGTTTCACGAAATAGTTTTTGCTGGCGCCATCAAAATAAATAGCTGTTATCGGTTGATTCGGAAAATATTTTTCAATCAATATAATATCCTCTTCAAAATGTGTGGACAAATCGTGGGAGTTGAGTTTATAAAATCCGCTGGAAGTGATGGTTAAAATTTTGTCTTCAGCACCAAATTCCCCTAAATAAATTCCGCGCACATCCGAGTTAAGTCTTTTAACAGTATCATCAAACCAAATTTTGCGTGCGCCCAATGTAGATAAGCCTTTTTCGGCAAGTACAATTTTCCGAACCGCATTTTTACTTACAATATTTCCGATGGAATTTCTGCCTTTAATTGCCAATTCCGAAAAATTAATATCGAATTCTAATTTCCGTAAACCAACGGCAGCTTTGTGAAAAATAGTAACTACTTCCGCTTCTCCATTCGGATTGGCAGTAAAATAAAGCACTTCCGAATTGGCTGTTCCTTTGGTTAAAATATATTCTTTGTCGCGCGTAACGCCAGTAACAGCAAAGCGTTTCATCATCACAGCTCCTTTTGTTCCATCGCGATAAATCATATTGTAAATAGTACGATTATCGTTTTTCTTGAAAACGGCAATGTGAATTAAATCTTTTCCGACAAACGCTTTTTCAGAAATTTTTGTAACCATCATCGTTCCATTTTTTCGGAAAACAATTATTTCGTCAATGTCGGAACAGTCAGAAACAAACTCGTCTTTTTTCAATCCATAACCCGCAAAACCTTCTTCACGATTGACGTATAATTTTTCGTTAGCAATTACAACACTTGTTGCAACAATGTTTTCAAACGATTTTATTTCTGTTTTTCGTTCACGTCCAACTCCATATTTCTTTTTCAGATTTTTAAAATACTCCACTGCATAATCCACCAAATGCTGCAAATGATAATCAATTTCTTTAATGCGAGCTTCCAACGTTTTCATTTTTTCATCTGCTTTAGCAGAATCAAAACGCGTGATGCGAATCATCGGAATTTGCGTTAGTTTTTCAAAATCATCGTTGGTAATTTCACGAATAAATTGTTTTTTATATTTCGCAAAACGTCCGTCTAAGTATTCAAACAAACTTGGTTTATCTGCATATTTTTTGAAATCAATATACATTTCATCTTTGATAAAAATCTTTTCGAGCGAAGCAAAAAGATGCGATTCTTGCAATTCTGCTTTTTCAATTTCCAGTTCCTTACGCAACAATTCCAATGTTTGTTGTGTGGAAATTTTAAGCATTTCATTTACACCAACAAATTTCGGTTTATCATCCTCAATAATACACGCATTGGGCGAAATAGGTGTTTCGCACGAAGTAAAAGCATACAGCGCGTCAATGGTTTTATCGGGAGAAATTCCGGGTGCCAAATGAACAGCAATTTCAACATTTTCAGCGGTGTTGTCTTCTACTTTTCGGATTTTTATTTTACCTTTATCATTCGCTGAAACAATGGAATCTATTAGCGAAGAAGTAGTTGTTCCGAAAGGAATTTCGGTAATCAATAATGTTTTTTTATCGTGCTGAGAAATTTTTGCACGCACACGAATTCTGCCTCCTCTTAATCCTTCGTTATAAGTGGAAAAATCAGCCATTCCACCAGTCGGAAAATCAGGATAAATTTCAACTTTTTTTCCTTTTAAAATGGCAATGGAAGCATCAATTAATTCATTAAAATTATGTGGTAAAATTTTACAAGCCAATCCAACCGCAATTCCTTCTACGCCTTGTGCCAACAATAATGGAAATTTTACAGGAAGCACTTCCGGTTCTTTATTTCTGCCATCGTAACTGGAAAGCCAATGGGTAGTTTTCGGATTAAAAACTACTTCTAATGCAAATTTAGAAAGACGCGCTTCAATGTATCGCGGAGCCGCAGCAGAATCGCCTGTTAAAATATTTCCCCAGTTTCCTTGCGCATCAATTAAAATATTTTTTTGTCCTAAAGCCACCATCGCATCGCCAATAGAAGCATCTCCGTGCGGATGATATTTCATGGTGTTCCCGATAACGTTGGCAACTTTGTTGTAACGTCCATCTTCCATTTCCCACATCGAATGTAAAATTCTGCGTTGAACCGGCTTTAAACCATCTTCAATTGCAGGAACTGCACGTTCTAAAATAACATACGAAGCGTAATCTAAAAACCAATTTTGATACATTCCTGAAACAGGAATTACATTGGACGAATCGCTTCCTGAATTTTCAAAGTCTTCGTTTTGATCTGTATTTTCAATGTTTTCGTTCATGCTTTTTCAAAAAAATTATTTTCAAACACTTTCTACTAAATCTTTTTCAATACGCAAATTTTGGATAATAAAATCTTGACGCTCTTGCGTATTTTTTCCCATATAATAACTGAGAATTTCAGCAATTGCATTTTCTTTTTTTACAATCACCGGTTCTAAGCGAATATCTTTTCCGATGAAATGTTTAAACTCATCCGGAGAAATTTCACCTAATCCTTTAAATCTTGTTATCTCTGGTTTGGCGCCTAATTTATCCATTGCTTTTCTGCGCTCTTCTTCCGAATAACAATAAATGGTTTCTTTTTTATTTCGTACGCGAAACAAAGGCGTTTGCAAAATATAAATGTGTCCGTTTTTTACCAAATCCGGAAAAAATTGTAGAAAAAAAGTCATTAACAATAAACGAATGTGCATTCCGTCCACATCAGCATCTGTAGCAATTACAACGTTATTGTAACGTAAATTTTCCAATCCATCTTCAATATTTAAAGCCGATTGCAATAAATTAAATTCTTCATTTTCGTACACAATTTTTTTAGTCAAACCGAAAGCATTCAGCGGTTTTCCTTTTAAACTGAAAACAGCTTGCGTATCTACATCACGTGTTTTGGTAATGGATCCACTGGCGGAATCTCCCTCGCAAATAAAAATACTGGTTTCCAATCTGCGGTCATCATTGCTGCTGTAATGAATTTTACAATCGCGTAATTTTTTATTGTGCAAACTGGCTTTTTTGGCACGTTCGCGCGCTAATTTTTGAATCCCTGAAAGTTCTTTTCGTTCTCTTTCAGATTGTACAATTTTGGTTAATAAAACTTCTGCTACTTGCGGATTTTTATGTAAAAAATTATCCCATTCTGTTTTCAAAAAATCGCCAACAAATGCTTTTACAGATGGACCTTTCGGACCCACTTCTTGCGAACCTAATTTTGTTTTTGTTTGCGATTCAAAAACAGGTTCTTGTACTTTTATACTGATAGCGGCAATTATAGAAGTTCGAACATCTACTGCTTCAAAATCTTTTTTGTAAAACTCACGAATCGTACGAACAATTCCTTCGCGAAAAGCACCTTGATGCGTTCCACCTTGCGTAGTATGTTGTCCGTTTACAAATGAATAATATTCTTCTCCATATTGAGAATTGCTGTGCGTTATCGCCACTTCAATATCGTATCCTTTTAAATGGATGATGGGATATAAAATGGGACCGTTTATATTTTGCTGCAATAAATCATGTAATCCGTTTTCAGAATAAAATTTAGTTCCGTTGTAAACCAATGTTAATCCGGTGTTCAGATAGGCATAATTCCAAAGCATTTTTTCCACATACTCATTGATGTAATGGAAATTGCCGAAAATCTTTTCGTCAGGCGTGAACGTAATTAACGTTCCTTTTCGGGAATCAGAAGCCGTAATCGGATCTTCTTTTTTTAGATTTCCACGTTCAAATTCTGCATTTTTTACTTTTTCATCGCGAAAAGATTGTACTTTAAAATAGCTGGAAAGCGCATTTACAGCCTTTGTTCCAACACCATTTAAACCAACCGATTTTTTAAAAGCTTCTGAATCATATTTCGCACCGGTGTTTATTTTAGAAACACAATCAATTACTTTTCCGAGTGGAATTCCACGACCGTAATCGCGCACACGAACAATTTTTTCTTTTATACTTATTTCAATTGTGCGACCATTTCCCATCACAAATTCGTCAATGCAATTGTCTATTACTTCTTTCAATAAAATATAAATTCCATCGTCTTGCGATGAACCATCGCCTAATTTTCCGATATACATTCCCGGACGCAAACGAATATGTTCGTGCCATTCCAGCGATCGGATACTGTCTTCGTTGTATTTTGGTTCTGCCATTTTTTTATTTAGATTTTTGATATTAGATGTCTAAAATCCAATAGCTAAACGCTAATATCTTATTATTAAACATTAAATCGAAAGTGCATCACGTCTCCGTCATCCACTACATATTCTTTTCCTTCGATGCCTAATTTTCCGGCATCGCGACAAGCTGATTCCGAGCCTAAAGTAATAAAATCGTTGTATTTTATTACTTCCGCTTTTATAAATCCTTTTTCAAAATCGGTATGAATAACGCCTGCTGCTTGAGGTGCTGTCATTCCTTTTTCAATTGTCCATGCGCGCACTTCTTTTACACCTGCGGTAAAATAAGTTTGTAAATTCAATAAGCGATATGCCGCATTGATGAGTTTATTTACGCCAGGTTCTGATAATCCCATTTCTGCCAAAAACAATTGTCGTTCTTCGTATGTTTCCAACGAAGCAATTTCCGCTTCCATAGCAGCTGTAATAATTATTACTTCGGCATTTTCAGATTTCACCGCTTCTTTCACGGCATCTACATATTTATTTCCTGTTTTCACAGAAGCTTCATCCACATTGCAAACGTATAAAACGGGCTTCACAGTAAGCAAATGCAAATCGGCAATGTGTTTTGCTTCGTCTTCTGTTAAATTTGCAGCTCGCGCAGATTTACCTTGTTCCAATATTTCTTTCACTTTTGCAAGAACATCAAACGCTTTTTTAGCATCTTTATCACTTCCTGTTTTTGCTTGGCGTTCCACTTTTTTCAACTTTGCATCGACAGATTCCAAATCTTTTATTTGCAATTCGGTGTCAATAATTTCTTTGTCGCGCACCGGATTTATAGAGCCGTCCACATGCACCACATTGTCGTCATCAAAACATCTTAACACATGAATAATCGCATCTGTTTCGCGAATATTTCCCAAAAATTTATTTCCCAAACCTTCGCCTTTGCTGGCGCCTTTTACCAATCCGGCTATGTCAACAATTTCAACTGTTGTAGGAACAACTCGTTCCGGTTTTACTAAAAATTCCAATTTTGATAACCGTTCATCTGGAACAGTAATAACGCCAATATTAGGTTCGATGGTACAAAACGGAAAGTTGGCAGCTTGTGCTTTTGCGTTTGATAAGCAATTAAAAAGTGTCGATTTTCCCACATTTGGTAATCCTACTATTCCACATTGTAATCCCATAAATTAAAAAAAAGTTTTAGCGTTTTTATAAAAAATTTCAGCCAACAAAGATACCAAAATACGCGCTCGATAAGTTGCTTACTTTGCTTAATTTTATTGATTTTTCAACAATTTTGCAAATGTTATTAACATTGATTATCGCGCGCTTAAAAAAATTTACTTTTGGCTTTTTCTTTCTAACCTTTACATCATTTTAATATGCCCACAACTGCTGAATTAGAAAAAATTTGTTCGCAAGTAAGACGAGATATTGTAAGAATGGTTCATGCCGTAAATTCAGGTCATCCGGGCGGTTCTTTAGGCTGCACGGAATATTTTACCGCTTTGTATTTCGATATTTTAAAACACGATCCGAAAAAAAAGTTTTCGATGGATGGCATTGGAGAAGATTTATTTTTCTTATCCAACGGACATATTTCCCCTGTTTTTTATAGCGTTTTAGCGCGTTCAGGATATTTTCCTGTTAAAGAATTGGCTACGTTTCGAAAATTAAATTCACGTTTACAAGGTCATCCCACAACGCACGAAGGTTTACCTGGAATACGTGTTGCTTCCGGTTCGCTTGGGCAAGGACTTTCAGTAGCTTTGGGAGCAGCACTCGCAAAAAAACTTAACAATGATAATTCCTTAATTTATTCGTTACACGGAGACGGAGAATTACAAGAAGGTCAGATTTGGGAAGCCGCGATGTTTGCCGCAGCGCGAAAAGTTGATAATATAATTTCTACCATAGATTTTAACGGACAACAAATTGATGGTTCTACGAATCAAGTGCTTCCGATGGGCGATTTAAAAGCAAAATGGGAAGCTTTTGGTTGGGATGTTTTAAATATGAATGGAAATACTATTTCCGAAGTTATGGATGGATTAAAAATCGCGAAAACGCATACTGGAAAAGGAAAACCGGTGATGATATTAATGAAAACAGAAATGGGAAATGGTGTTGATTTTATGATGGGTTCGCACAAATGGCACGGTGTTGCACCAAATGACGAACAATTAGCAAAGGCTTTAGCACAACTTCCTGAAACTTTGGGAGATTATTAAAATGAATATGTTTTTAAAATCGTTCAAAAATTATTTTTTTGCATTACTTATTATTTTCGGATGCTTATCTCCGATTGCTTTATCAGCACAAAATAATTCTCCAGATAACAAACCGACTACGCGTGTTTTATTTATGTTCGATTGTTCTCAAAGTATGTTTGGTACTTGGATGACAGGAATTAAAATTGACATTGCCAAACGTTTACTATCCGATTTTTTAGACAGCTTAAAAGGCAGAGACCATTTACAAATAGCACTGCGTGTTTATGGTGCAGATTACGCACTTGAACCTGTTCGCAATTGTAAAGACACCCGATTAATGGTGCCATTTGGTGGAGATAATATTGATGCTATTAAAAAGGTAATTAATAGTCTGGTACCGAAAGGAACAACACCCATTGCTTATTCATTGGGTCAATGTGCTAACGATTTTCCTCCTTGTGATAATTGCCGAAACATTGTTATTTTAATTACTGATGGCATTGAAGAATGTGATGGCGATCCTTGTGCTGTTTCGCAAGCATTGCAAAAAAAAGGAATTATTTTAAAACCTTTTATCATCGGCATTGGCGCTAATGAGGATTTTGGAAAAGCATTTGATTGTGTTGGAAAATTTTATGAAGTTAAAAACGAAGCTAATTTCACAAACATCTTAAACGTAGTGATTTCACAAGCTTTGAACAATACTACCGCGCAAGTAAATTTATTGGATATAAAAGGAAAAGCTACTGAAACAAATACAGATATGACTTTTTACGATCAGGTAAGCGGACAAATAAAATACAATTTTATGCATACCATCAACGACAGTGGACATCCTGATACCATTCCGTTAGATCCTTTGATAACGTATCATTTGGTGGTTCACACCATTCCTGAAGTAGAAAAATCAAACATCACATTAACTCCCGGAAAACACAATATTATCGCACTGAACGCACCTCAAGGTTATTTGTATTTAGCTATTGACGGTTACAACAATTACAATCTTTTACAAGCAATCGTTCGCCAAAAAGACAGTATGAATACCTTAAATGTACAACCTTTTAACACCACCGAAAAATACATTGTAGGTAAATACGATTTGGAAATTTTAACACTTCCGCGAACATATATTTACGATGTAAAAGTTTCTGAAAGCACCACTACTACAGTCCAAATTCCACAAGCTGGAAGTGTAACTATTTTAAAACCATCTGTAGGTCCTGGAAGTATTTATTTAGAAGATGGAAATAATCTAACTTGGGTTTGTAATTTAATTGAAAATTTAACACAGCAAACTATTACTTTACAGCCAGGTCATTACCGCGTTGAATTTCGCTCCAGAGATGTAACTCAATGTATTTATAGTATCGAAAAAAAATTCCAGATAGCGTCCGGCTCGTCTGTCCAAGTTCAATTATATTAAGAAAACTGTATGATGAAAAAATTTGTAGTTACCGAAAAAAAAGACACCCGATCAGGATTTGGTGCAGGTTTGCATGAACTCGGAAAAAACAATTCCAACATTGTTGCTCTATGTGCCGACCTTACCGG
>DATLTG010000013.1:0-3629 GCA_035533735.1 Bacteroidia bacterium | reverse complement strand
AGCAAACGCATCGCATAGCCAAAATACGATTACACATCAATTATCTGTTGACTTGCCGCAAGTAACTTTTTCGATGAACCGAATTTATCCGTTCAAAAAAGCGTCCGACATCAAACAAAAATGGTACGATAAAATTAGTTTGAGTTATTTGGCAAACGCGAATAACAGTATCAATACTTACGATTCATTATTGTTTCGACCTGCTACACTTAAACAAATGCAAAATGGAATGCACCACATTATTCCAATTAGTGCCAATTTTAATGTTTTTAAATACATAACATTTACACCATCCATAAATACTTCATCGGCATGGTATTTTCAAACCATTCGCGAAAATTATAATACTACTTCTAATACTATTGTTACTGATACCGTACAAGGATTTAAAGCGGCAAACAATGTTAATTTTAATGCACAATTTAATACGCGCATTTATGGAAATTATATTTTTCAAAATTCTAATTTGGAACAAATTCGACATGTAATGATTCCTTCTTTTGGATTTACTTATCAACCTGGATTTGCAGGAACAAAAGGAGGAAATTATTCTGTAAAAAATAGCCTGGGAGATTTTCAAAACTATTCCATTTATCAAAATGGCATTTATGGTTCTTTACCTGCAAACACTTCCGGACTTGCAAGTTGGTCTTTAGATAATAATTTAGAAATGAAAGTGCGTGAAAAAAATGATACAGCTATTATCCATAAAAAAATTACGTTGATAGAAACTTTTCAAATTTCTTCGGCTTATGATTTAATCGGAAAAGAATGGCAAAATATTAATATTTCCGGACGCACAAAAGTGTTTAAAAAATTGGATGTTACTTTTAATGGCGTGGTTAATCCATTTATGATTGATGCGAATGGAAATCAATTGAATGAATTACAATTTCAACACAACGAAGGTTTAGGAAGAATTACCAATGCCACACTTTCATTGAGTACCAGTTTTAACCAAAACGATTTATCTAAAAAAACAGCAGCTATTACCAATCCGAATAATCAGCAGCAAATGAATAAAATAAATGCTTACGCAGATCAATACGTAGATTTCGATATTCCTTGGTCGCTAAATGCTTATTTTAATTGGATGTACACCAAATACCAAGCTCCCGATTTTTTTCAACCGCAAATTACCCAATCGCTTTCTTTCAGTGGCGATGTAAAAATTACCGAAAATTGGCGAGTTGGCTTTACTTCTGGATATGATTTTCAAGCCAAACAACTTACTTATACATCTATAAGTGCTTACCGCGAATTACATTGTTGGGCAATGGAATTTTCTTGGATTCCCATTGGTGCACATCAAAGTTACAGTGTAAGTATTCACGTAAAAGCTTCTGTTTTGCAAGATTTACGACTTACTCGCAGACGCGATTGGTACGATTACTAAAAACAAAGTTGGAAAGTTTAAAGTTGGAAAGTTTCAAGTTTCAAAAAATAATTTTTCAAACACAATCGCCTAATTACTTAATCACTTCTTAAAAAAAATTATCCGTGATAAACGCGCGAAAAAATTATTTTTTCATTTTCTATTTCTAACACTTCTGCAATTAGCATATCCGCTTCAGTAGGCACTTTCCGAATGTATTCCATAAACACACGTTTATCGTTGGAAGTTAATGTTGTTACTTCGTAATGCAAATTTGGCAAACGTTCAAAAGCATCTTTCCACCAATTTTTCAAAGCAGTTTTTCCATTAATAAAACCATTGGTTTCAGGTTGTCTGATTTTTAATTTCGGACTAAAATGTTTGGCTTGATCATCATACAATTCCAATAATTTTTCTAAATCGTGCGCATTGAATGCGGCAAACCATTTTTCGGCAATGGCTTCGTTATTTTTAATTGTCATGATAAATTAAAATGTTGGATATTACCAATCCGTTTTTTTAACTATTTTTATACTGTGGAATCAAAAATAGGAAATATTTTTTTTGAACGAATATCCGTATTCGGAAACGAAAGTTTTTTTTCAGAACGCACAGAGGGATTTAGGTTCGGGTTTAACAAAGGTAGCGAGAAAGACAATGAAATATATGGTACAGGAAATGCTTACACCACCTTTTTAAGAGAACTCGACCCGCGCTTAGGTGGCAGATGGTGGAGCACGGACTCAAAAATGAAAGCCTTTGAATCTCCTTATGTTGGATTTAGTGATAATCCGATATTGTTTAGCGACCCAAAAGGCGATGACGTAAAAGACCCGAAAGGTACAGTTGAACACATAGGTAATGGTATTACCGCTTCTGCTGATTCTAAAACCATATACAACACTCCCAATACAAAAGGAGCCAATTGGGATGTAGGAACTTGGAACGATAAAACAAATAAGTACGACCTGCACAAATCTGGTTTATCTTTTAATTGGACAGGGAAACCTTCGAGTGGTGCTGAACCTGCGCAAAGCTCCAGCACCTTAGATAAAGTTGCAGCAGCAAATACCCAAACATCTATTGTAGCTGCCGGCACCGAAGAAGTTCTGAATGTAATGCAAGAAAATGCAGGTGCTTTAAAATTGACCGAAAATGTTGCTCTGAAAGAACTTGGAAAAGCTACTGGAATTGGAGCTGCCTCCATTGACCTTTATAATATTATTAAAAATCCAAAAGACGTTAATGCTTATGTTAATTTAGCCATAGATGTGCCATTAATATTTGTTAAAACTGACCCAATAGTTTTTATAGGCATTACGATATTGCAAATGGCTAAGGATGCTATGATTGAAAATGCACAGCAACAGGTAAGCCCGAATGCTACAAAAAATCAACCTACACAAACGCCCAATTCACCTAAACCAAAACAATGATGAAAAAAGTAAGATACGCATTTAGGGCTATTGTTTTTTTATTGTATCGCTATTATAGCACAGGTGCCCAAGCATCTATTAAATTTATGTCGGCAAAGTCAGTTGTTTCTTTCGTACTTTGGTTTCAAATAGTGGTAATACAACTCACCTTTTTCCATGAATTTACCTTGCAAACTGTTAATCAAACTATTGCACTTGGCACTTTAGTCTCAAGAATATTAATTATTGGGCAATTGGCACTTGTTTTTATTTTTGTAAGCCTTTTTACAGGAAAAGAAGATGAAATAAAAAACTTTAAATGTGATGAAACTACATTGCAAAAAATAAAAACAATAGCTATCGTTTATGTTGTAGTACTTTTTGCTTTCTTTTTTGTTACAAATTATAACCGTTGGTATATCAGTTAATCAATACAGAAAATGAGTCGTAGTCAACCCGTTATTGTTTTATGTTGTTTACTTATCTGTAAATGTGCTCTATCTCAAAGGCTTCCTCGCGATTATAGTTTAAATATCACACAACGTTACCGAATTGATACTATGCACGTAAGTGGAGGTTATTTTGATGAATATAAAATTCTTAACGATAGCTCGCAAACCTTGTATGGATTTACTTTTGTTAAAGTAGGAGGTTCGGATAGTACAGGTTCGTATAAAGAAATTGAAAGCCCATCGTATCAAAAAATACTTATAAGAGATTCTCATTGTACTATTTTAGCAGAGCAACTCTTGACACTTAAAAACGATACCGCAGTAAAATATTTAATTAGCTATAAATATGGAGATATTCCTTATTTAGCTGATATTATTGTTACCATA
>DATLTG010000012.1:0-9356 GCA_035533735.1 Bacteroidia bacterium | reverse complement strand
TTGATAAGGTTGAAAAATGTATCCTTCAAAACGCAATTCAATATTTTTTCTGAATGTGATAATGGTTTTTAAACCTCCAGCTGCATAAATATTTGCGTGATAATTTTGTAAAAAAAGCGTCTGACTTTCAGGTGTTGGCTGAAATCCTGGCGAAATTAAAATAGTAGATGTATAATTATTAAAAAATGGCTGATTTGAATAAACGCCTTCTAAATATACTCCTAAACGCAGTGTACCTCTGCGCTTATAATAATTATCAAAAACAGATTTAATTTGAATCCATTGATGATTTTCAGTAGTTGGCGTTTTTACAATCGAAGTAGAACCAGGTTGCGTATGTTCAATACCATTTACGTATGTTGCGTTTAAAACAAAATGCGCTCCTTGAGTGGCATATTGTTTTCTATTTAAACTATTTACATCAAGCAATAAGCGAGCATAAAAGTTATTAAACGAAGTTTGATCAGATGTATCGGATTGTGTAAAAGTAGTAGTTTGATAATAATTATCTACAATATCTGATATACCACCTGAAGTTACAAACTTGGCTTTATTACCCAATGGCATACCAATGTTCATTTCGCCATATTGATCATCTTGGATTAAATAGGAAGGTTGCACATCTTCAAAAAATGCGGTACTGCTTTTAAAATAATCCCAACGATTATATGTAACAATTGGCTCAATATATAAAGGAGTTTTAAAAGGAAAATCAATGCGCGAACTTAATTGAACAGAAGTATATAATTTACCGAAATAGGTATTTCCATTGATGGAAGCTGCTGTTTTTCCTAAATAATTATATTGCAAACTTACAAAACCTTCACTAATCGGACGATTTGAAAAATCACCACCAAATTTTGCTAACAATTTTTTTTCTTTCACTATTTTCAAATTTAATGTATAAAATCCATCTGGATTATAAGTTGCTGTAGGATAAATACTTTTAATTTTATCGTCCGCTGTCAATCGAAAATATTCAGGTCGTAAACTATCAATGGATATAGATTTACTTTTATGACGTAATATTTTTTTTACGTACGCAATCTGAGAGCGATTGAGTCCTTTAATGTCAATTTCTTTAAATTTTAAAGGAGGTTCTTTATCTACAAAAGCGGCACGTTTTTTAGCTAAATCGGTGGAATCTTCTTGACGTTTGACAAACTTTTTTATCACAGAAATTTGGCGCATTGTAGCAGCATAACCACTATCTATAAGCTGTTGCGGATTATCAAAATCAAAAAGTGCAATATCCGTTTTAGGATCTATAATAATTCCGTTTTTACAATTCAAGGAATAATTTGTTTTACTAATTAGCATACTTTTAATTTGTGAAATAATATCATCCGCTTTTGGTGGAGGAACATTTCCGGATACATTACTTCCAATAACATAATCAGGAGAAAAATCTTTTTTCATAACATCCGAAGGAAAATTATTATACAAACCTCCATCAAATAAAAGTTTTCCATTTACCATAATTGGTTTCAAATAAAAAGGATACGACATGGAAGCACGAACAGCTTCACTTAAATTTCCATTTTTAAAAATAATTGATTTTTTGTCTTCTACATCCGAAGCCACACAACGAAAAGGAATCATCAAACTATCAAAATTATAATGCGCTGCCGCAGATGGAGCAGAAAGTTTTTCCATTAAAGCAAAATCAACCGGAATTGGGGAAATAATATTGGTTGGCAAACTGGTTTCCAATGCTGAATCCAATGAAAATTTAAAAGTTATCCAAGAAGCGTCTGGATCTTGTTTTTTAAAATAATAAACATATTTATCTTCGATTTGTCCGTAAGCCCAATGTTTAAATTGATCAGAAGTTACAATTTTTTCCATTTCCGCAGGCGTATATCCAATTGAATACATGCAACCAATCAGTGCGCCCATTGAAGTTCCAGTAATGTAATCAATAGGAATATGGTTTTCTTCCAATGCCTTTATAACCCCAATATGCGCCAAGCCACTTGCGCCTCCTCCACTTAAAACCAATCCCACTTTTTGAGCTTTCGTTTCACTTGAAATTAACATCATCAAAAGAAATGCAATCGAAAATGAAAAAAAATATTTTTTATGTTTACTACCAGTTCCTTTCATAGAATGCTTTCATTAAGCAAATGCAAAGCTACAAGATTTTAAGTGTATAAATATAAAAACAAGCAGTTGATTATTGTATGAAATTAAAAAATATTTTTCGGCTTTTAAAGCTGTTTTAAAAGTTCTAAAAAGTAATTCGGGCTTTTTTGTAAACGCGAACCGTACCACGAAAATAATTCTCCATCTACAATTTTAACAATTGCATTTGGACAAACCTTTTTAAATTCTTCGAGGTGTAATTCTTTAAAGGGATAAGGTTCCGATGACAATAAAATAAGTTCCGGATTAGCTTCTTTTATTTGCTCAACCGAAATTACTGGATAACGCGCGTTTTTTGTGTTTGAAAATATTTTTTTTTCAAACACATTTTCGAATCCACATTTATGCAACATATCATCAATAAAAGTATTTTCACCTGCTGCCATAAAAGGATTTTTCCAAATAAAATAAGCTGTTCGAGTTTTTTTTGGAGCAGTTTTCAAAAAAAATATTTTTTCAAATTCTTTCTCTATTGATTGTTTCAGCAATTGTGCTTTTTCTTTTCTATCAACTATTTCGCCAACAGAAACAATCATATTAAGTGCATCTTCAAAGGTTTTAATATCGCTTATCCAAACGTTAAAATGCTGGGCTAATTCTTCAATTTGCGCTTTTTCATTTTCTTCTTTATTCGCAATTATTAAATCGGGTTTTAATAATTTTATTTTCTCGATATTGATTTTTTTAGTTCCGCCAATACGCGCTTTTTCGCGAAACCATTTTTCGGGATGAATACAAAATTTGGTGATACCAATCACTTCTTCATCTAAACCTAAATCGTAAAGTAATTCGGTTTGAGAAGGCACTACCGAAATTATTTTTTTCGGCACTGCATCAAAAATAATTTTTCGATTGGTTTGATCGATGTAACTATTTTTTTGGTTCGATTTCAATTTTTTTGCGATGAAATAAATCCATCAATTACTGATGGCATCAATAATATCGTGTTTGGTAATAATGTGAACTTTACCTGCTAAATCTTTTACCAAAACGGCATTATTTTCTTTCGTTATTTTTTTAGAAACATCTTCAATACTCGATTGTATATCCACATACGGAAAAGATTTTTGCATTAATTTTTCTACTTTTTCTTGTTTCAAATCACCATTAGCGAGCAATTGAGTATAAACATGATTGTCGTTTAATGAACCTATAATTTCATTATTTCGTGTAACCGGAATTTGTGAAATATCATATTTTGTCATTATTTGAACGGCATCATTTATAAGCGCGTCTGCATCAACTGTAAGTAAAGGATTGTTGATGTGTTTACGAATTAAATCAATGGCTTTTGGCTTTTTAACTTCTAAAAATCCGCGATCGCGCATCCAATCATCGTTAAACATTTTTCCTAAATAACGCGTTCCGTGATCGTGAAAAATAACTACAACTACGTCCGTTTCTTTTAATTTATCTTTCATCTGCATTAAGCCAGCCATTGCTGCTCCTGCTGAGTTTCCAACAAAAATGCCCTCTTTTTTTACAATTTCACGCGTCATCAAAGCTGCATCTTTATCGGTTACTTTTTCGAAATAATCAATTATATTGAAATCAACATTTTTTGGTAAAAAATCTTCTCCAATACCTTCCGTGATGTAAGGATATATTTCGTTTTTATCCAACACTCCCGTTTCCTTATATTTCTTGAAAACAGAGCCGTAAGTATCAATTCCCCACACTTTAATATTCGGATTTTTTTCTTTTAAAAATTTTCCTGTTCCCGTAATTGTTCCACCAGTTCCAACTCCAACTACCAAATGAGTAATTTTACCTTCTGTTTGTTCCCAAATTTCCGGTCCGGTTTGCTCATAATGCGCCATTGAATTTGACAAATTATCGTATTGATTGGGTTTCCATGAATTTGGAATTTCTTTTTCTAATCGTGATGAAACGGAATAATAAGAACTCGGATCTTCCGGTTCTACGTTGGTCGGACATACAATTACTTCGGCACCAAAAGCGCGTAACGCATCTACTTTTTCCTTCGATTGTTTATCTGTTGTTGTAAAAATACATTTATATCCTTTTATAATAGCGGCAATTGCCAAACCCATTCCAGTATTTCCGCTTGTTCCTTCAATAATAGTAGCTCCCGGTTTCAAACGTCCGTCTTTTTCGGCATCTTCTATCATTTTAAGTGCCATTCTGTCTTTAATAGAATTTCCAGGATTGGTGGTTTCTACTTTCGCCAAAACAGTTGCTTTTACATCTTTCGTAACATTATTAATTTTTACCAATGGTGTATTTCCAATGGTTTCGAGAATATTATTGTAATACATATTATTTGTTTTTTAGGAAGACAAATGTAGTAAATTTAGCTTGATGAAAAATGGAGAATTGACAATTGAAAATGTTGAATGGTAAATGCTAAATTAAAATTGCCTTCGCACTAATTCTGAATCAAGTACAGGATGAACTTTTTTTTAAATCTGTACATTGGTAAATCAGGAATTTACAACATTTGCAAATTTTATCCCAAATAGGTTTTTAGGATTTTACTGCGGGAAGTATGTTTTAATCTGCGGATTCCTTTTTCTTTTATTTGTCGAACACGCTCACGTGTTAAATCAAATTTTTCACCAATTTCTTCAAGAGTTAAAGAATGTTCGCCATTTAAGCCAAAATAATAACGTATTACATCTGCTTCTCGACCAGTTAAAGTTGTTAAAGCACGTTCGATTTCTCTTCTCAACGATTCGTTCATCAAAGCAAATTCAGGGCTTGGACTTTCTTCACTTCGCAACACATCGTACATATTGTTATCATTGTCATCACCCGCAACCAATGGCGCATCCATAGAAACATGTCTGCCTGCATTTTTTACAGATTCTTTAACTTCCAATTCACTTAATTCCAATAAATTTCCAATTTCCTCATGTGTTGGTTCGCGCTCAAATTCTTGTTCTAATTTCGCAAATGCTTTGTTAATTTTATTGAGCGAACCAATTTTATTTAAAGGCAATCGCACAATTCTGGATTGTTCAGCCAACGCTTGCAAAATAGATTGGCGAATCCACCAAACGGCATAAGAAATAAATTTAAAACCACGTGTTTCGTCAAAACGTTGAGCCGCTTTTATTAATCCCAAATTTCCTTCATTTATTAAATCCGGTAAACTTAATCCTTGATTTTGGTATTGTTTTGAAACCGAAACCACAAAACGCAAATTTGCTTTCGTCAATTTTTCGAGTGCGGCATGATCGCCTTCCTTAATTTTTTTAGCTAAAACAACTTCTTCTTCTGCGGTTATTAATTCTAATCTTCCAATTTCTTGAAGATATTTATCTAAGGAAGCAGTTTCACGATTGGTTACTTGTTTGGAAATTTTTAACTGGCGCATGGTCTGAGTTTAGTAGTTTGTTTTTCGATATATGGGTGTTTCTTATTCTGGTCGGTTTACGCAAAAAGAATGGTAAATGTTTCGAGAATTATAATTGGATGTTAGATGTTGGATATTAGTATTTAGTATTTGGTATTTGGTATTTGGTATTTGGTATTTAGATAAAAGATTAAAAAATATTTTTTTTGAAAGCAAATAAAAAATCCCTGAAAAATTTAATTTTCAGGGATTGAAATTAGCAATATTTTTAATTAAACTTATTCTTGTTCTTGTTTTTCCGGTTTTGGTAAAAGTGCTTTTCTAGAAAGTTTAAATTTACCTGTTTTCGGATCTACACCAATTAATTTTACTTTTACGATATCGCCTTCTTTTAATATTCCTTCCATCGAATCGAGTCTTCTCCATTCTACTTCCGAAATATGTAAAAGTCCGTCTTTGCTTGGCATAAATTCAATAAATGCACCAAATGCAAGTATCGATTTTACTTTTCCTTCGTAAATTTCGCCTACTTCAGGAACAGAAGCAATGGCTTTAATTTTCGCTAAAGCTCTGTCAATATTGGCTTTGTTATCAGATACAATATCAATAATTCCGAATTCGCCTTCTTCTTCAATAACAATCTTCGTTTCGGTTTCGCGTTGCATTTCTTGAATTACTTTTCCGCCAGGTCCGATTATCGCTCCAATAAATTCTTTTGGAATTTTAATTTTAACAATACGAGGTGCATGTGGTTTGTAATCTTCACGAGGTTGTTGAATGGTTTTTGCCAATTCTCCCAAAATATGAATGCGTCCGGCTTTTGCTTGTTCCAACGCTTTTTCTAATACTTCATAAGATAAACCATCAACTTTAATGTCCATCTGACAAGCTGTAATTCCGTCTTTTGTTCCGGTTACTTTAAAATCCATATCACCTAAATGATCTTCGTCTCCCAGAATATCCGAAAGAATAGCATATTTACCTGTTTTGCTGTCGCTGATTAATCCCATTGCAATTCCGGCAACTGGTTTTTTTAATTGAACTCCAGCATCCATCAACGCAAGTGTTCCTGCACAAACAGTAGCCATTGATGACGAGCCGTTTGATTCTAAAATATCAGAAACTATACGAATGGTGTAAGGATTTTCTTCCGGTAACATTGGTTTTAAAGCTCTTAATGCCAAATTTCCGTGTCCTACTTCTCTTCTACCCGTTCCTCTCATTGGTTTTACTTCTCCTGTTGAAAAAGGCGGGAAATTATAATGAAGCAACAATTTAGAAGTTCCTTCATGCACCACTCCGTCAATAATTTGAATATCTAATTTTGTACCTAAAGTAACAGTAGTTAACGATTGTGTTTCGCCTCTTGTAAAAATGGCAGAACCATGAGCAGTAGGTAAATAATCTACTTCCGACCAAATCGGGCGAATTTGCTCTAATTTACGTCCATCTAAACGTGTTCTTTCAGTCAATACTGCAGCACGAACGCCATCTTTTTCGGTATCGTGAAAATATTTCTTAATCAAAAACTTTTTTTCAGCTTGTTCTTCTTCAGAAAGTGTACTTAAAAATTCCGTTTTAATAGCTTCAAAAAGCTCTTTACGTTCGCTTTTATTAGGATTTCCTGTTTTTGCAACAGCATATACTTTATCGAAACAAGCTTTATGAATAGCGGCTTTCAAATCAGCATCACTTTGCTCATGACAATATTCGCGTTTTTTATCCGCGTTTACCATTTTCGCTAATTCTTTTTGTAACTGACATTGTTTTTTGATGGCTTCGTGCGCTATTTTCATAGCTTCCAACATTTCAGCTTCCGAACATTCTTTCATTTCACCTTCCACCATATTGATGTCTTTTTCAGAAGCAGCAACTATAATTTCCATATCTGCTTTTGCTAATTCGGTGCGAGTTGGATTAACTACAAATTTGCCGTCAATACGTGCCACACGAACTTCAGAAATAGGTCCGTTAAACGGAATATCTGAAATAGTAATAGCTGCTGAAGCAGCAAATCCGGCAAGGCAATCCGGCAATACTTCTTTATCTAATGAAATAAGTGAAATCAACACTTGTGTATCGGCATGATAATCATCAGGAAAAAGCGGACGTAATGCTCTGTCCACCAATCTGGATATAAGTATTTCGTATTCTGAAAGTCGAGCTTCACGTTTAAAAAATCCACCAGGAAAACGTCCTGCGGAAGCATATTTTTCTTGATAATCTACTGAAAGTGGTAAAAAATCGGTATCCGGTTTTGCATCTTTGTTTGAAACCACTGTTGCAAGCAACATCGTGTCTCCCATTCGTAATACTACTGAGCCATTTGCTTGTTTGGCAAGTTTTCCGGTTTCTAGCGTGATGGTTCTTCCATCGCCCAAATCCATTGTTTTTGTAATTGCTGTTTTTGACATCTTTTTTAATTTTAATTTATTGTTTTCATCGTTTATATTTATTGTATTCTATCGGTAATTTGGTTTTAAAAATATTTTTTCAATTGGAAATAGGAGAAAATATAGCCTTCTTTTAAAAACAGAAAAAGCATCCCGATTACGGAATGCCTTTCGTGTGTTAGCTAAATTTATACATTTTATTTTCTGATCTCAAGTTCCTTGATTAGGGCACGATACTTTTCAATCTCTATTTTTTTAAGGTGATCGAGAATGCGTCTTCTTTTTCCAACCAATAAAATCAAAGCTCTTTGTGTTCCAAAATCTTTTTTATTGGCTTGTAAATGTCCTGTCAAATGATTGATACGATGCGTAAACAAAGCAATTTGACCTTCAGCTGAACCTGTGTTGGCAGCTGCTTTTCCGTGTTTTTTAAAAATATCTTTTTTTACTTCTGCTGTTAAATACATGCTATACTTTTTTTATAAATGGAGGGCAAAGATATGAATTTGTTTTAAATTGACAATGAAAAATTGTTTTTGAACGCTTGAAAAATTTTTTTTTTTGGCTTTTCCTGCCATTGTTGGTCTTTTGACCAACAATGAAAATTTAATATAGAAGCAAAATTACATGTCTCAATTTGTTGGTGATAACACCCAACAAAAGCTAAAAAACTTCGACAATTGCAAAATATGTTTTTTGTAGCTGGCTTTGTATATGTCAGTTGTCTGTGATTATTAATTTGTCCGTTGTAAATATCTTGTTGTCCTGTGTTACGCGAAGAAAGTACAGTCCGCTTGGTAAATTATTTCGGTTGAAAATAATGGTCTGTCCAGAGAGATTGTCTATCTCTTTTACTGTCTGCCCGCAGGAATTGTATATTATCAAAGTTGCGTCCTTGAAAAACATATTTGTCTGTAAAGTTGTCGAGGAAGAAAAAGGATTAGGATAAATTCTTAGGTCTGCTGGATTTTTAAATTGAGAAATACTTGTGCTTACGCTTTTTGTAATCTTACGCATAACGAGATTACTCGATTTGTTTTTAAGTTGTACAAAGTAAGTTCCGTCAGGATAACTGCTTGCATACCATTCACGAGAATAATTTCCTACATTTATTATTGTGTCTGCGAAGGGTTGATAAATTATAGTCCCAAATGAATTGTAAATAGAAATTGTCAATGTATCTTTTGTCGCTACATAATAATTAATTGTAGTGTTAGCAGCAAAAACGGAGGGAGTACAATACAGAGAATCAGTTTGTCCGAAGGAACTAATTGTCCATGTTATAAAAGCAATGATAGGTAGTATTTTTTTCATTGTCGTTTTTGTCTTGCTATAACTTGTTTATAAATTTAACAAAATGAAACCTACACAGCTAATTTTATGCAAAGAGTTCAGGAGTCATTCTTTTTTTCAAAACAAATATATCGTTTTTTATTCAAACAATTTTCTTTTCAAATTTCCAATAAAAACTTCCGTCAATAGGAGAAAGCGAAACTTCG
>DATLTG010000011.1:0-3855 GCA_035533735.1 Bacteroidia bacterium | reverse complement strand
CGTTGGCTATAAAGAAATTTTTGAAGCAATGGAAAATGAGATTTCAATGAAAAAAGCGGTTGAATTAATTAAGCAAAATTCGCGCAGATATGCCAAGCGGCAATTGACTTGGTTTCGGAAAGATGAATCTTATCAATGGTTTTCGCCAACTGAAATCGAAAAAATAATTCAACATATTGAAAATAAAATCGCTGAATAATTTTTTTTATGCTGAACATTTTACGAGAATATAGAAAGCTTCAAAAATCGGTATTTTTAGTTATCACCGCAGAATTTTTTCTGCAAATGATAGGAATATCTTTTCTTGTTATTCAGCCATTGTTTATGAAAAAAGAAGGCTTTACTGACGGAATGATTGCCGGTTATACTTCTTTGCGATTTCTTGGTGTTTTGTGTTTAGCATTTCCGCTCGGATTAATTATAAAAGGCAGAAAACTAAAAAAAATATTTTATGCTGCCGGTTTTGGAGTTCCAACATTGGCATTGCTAATTATTTATTCAATTGCTCACCATATTTTTTGGCTTATTTATGTTGCGCAATTTTTATGGGGCGTTTCGCTTACACTGATTCAAATTCCGGTTTTGCCTTATATTTTACGTAACGAAAAAAAAGAATTTCAAACGGAAGCCATTGCGCTTAGTTATTCAACCGGAAGTTTTGCAGGTATTTTAAGCGGCTTTATGATTGCGGGTTTTAATAAAATAAATCCATTTTATTTTGATGCAAAAACAATGCTGATTATTATTTCATTTATCGGATTTTTGAGCCTTTTTTTTATACATAATGTAAGTGTGGATAATATCATTCAAAAAAGCACCAAAAAAAGAATGGATCTGTCAGATTTTGATTGGAAAATAATTATGAAAGCACTTTTTCCTACTTTGATTATAGCTGTTGGCGCAGGTTTAACCATTCCGTTTATCAGTCTGTTTTTTGCAAGTGTACATCACATGAGCACTGGAGGTTTCGCTTTTATGAGTTCTATTGCAGCCATTTTAGTTGCCATTGGAGCCATTTCGGTACCTAAAATAAAACGAAAATATGGTTATCAAAAAGCCATTCCTACCACACAATCTTTAGCTGTTATTGCATTGGTATTATTGGCGACCACACAATATTACAGTATGTTCGCATTTGCGATTTACATTGCCATTGGTTGTTATTTATTGCGTCAGCCATTGATGAATATGGCTGGACCAATGACTTCGGAATTAATTATGAATTATGTAGGATATAGAAATCAGGAAATTATTAGCGCTCTTAGTTCCGCAATTTGGTCAGGAAGCTGGTTTTTTAGTTCCATCATTTTTAAAGTGTTGAGAGATGCTGGTTTTGCTTATGCAAATGTTTTTTTAATTACCGCAACGCTTTACGCAATTGGTGTTGTTTGGTATTATTTTTTGATTTTAGATTACAACAAACGCGTAAAATTAGGTTTGATAGAATAAATGAAATCTTAACCTGATTTTTTTTGAAAGCATCAATATATTATGCAGCATTTGGTGTATAATGCCGAATAGATTTTAACTCCGTTTGTTTACGATTTTGTTCTTCTTCGATGTCAAAATCATCTTGTAAGCCGAGCCAAAATTTAGCCGAGTTTCCAAAATATATTGAAAGTCTAAGTGCTGTGTCAGCAGTAATTCTACGATTAGATTTTGTAATTTCAGAAATTCTTGTTTGCGGAATGCCAACATCTTTAGAAAGACGATACGCGCTAATGCCCAAAGGAATTAAAAACTCTTCTAATAAAATTTCTCCTGGATGTATATTTTTTAATTTTGCCATGATATAATTATTTAATGATAGTCGATTATTTGAACATTGAAAGCATTACCATTTTTCCATCTAAAAATTATTCTCCATTTATTATTTAACCGAATAGAATAAAAATCTTTGAAATTACCTTTTAATTTTTCGAGTCTATTTGACGGAGGAACTTGCAAGTCTGTTAGGTTTTGAGAGTTATTTAACATTCTTAGTTTCCTTCTACCAATTTCTTGCAGTTCAGTTGAGAGTAATTTCACTCTTTCGCCACTCCAAATTTTTTCCGTGTCTTTATTATCAAATAAAACTATCATACTTCCGCCTAACGTTACTTACGCCAAAAGTAAGTAATTTATTTAAAATGGCAAAATCTCAATTTTTAGTAACGAGTTTTTTTAATAGGGTTTTTACCTCGTTCAAATGTTCTGGTGTTTCTATAATAACTGCACAACTTGGCCCATTCCAAAATTTTTGGACTCCAGCAGTTAAAGTCTTAACAGGATGTTGTGTGATTTCTTTTCTTGTTTCTTCGTCTGATTGCATAACTACTAATCTAATTTTCTTTCGTCCTATTATAAAAAATGCAATGTTTCGATCTTTGCGAATTGAAATGTAATGTTTTTGAGGATTGAATAGTAAACTTGAATTTGCTTTTATCAAATCCAATTTTAGGTCAGAATAAATTTGTCTAATTGTTTCTGAAACACCTTCAAAATGATAATCTTCATTGAATCCAATGTCTTCTGTATCATTGGATATTTCATTTTCAATATCCGCAAACTCTATGTTTTCAAAGTCTGGGTGCATTGTGTAAATGATGTTTCCGTTATTAAAGAATTTTTTGATTAAAATTAATTTAACCATTTTACCCCAAGTGTCAGAATAGGTTTCCATGATTTCTGGAAGTTCTTTTTTCTCCCCGTCAATTATAAGTAAAATATTTTGGCTCCGTTCAATGGTGTCTTTTATGAATTTATAAATCTCCATTTCACCAAGATATTTTTTAAATTCTTTTTTTAATTCATTGTCATTATTGATGAAAGAGAAAATTTTTTCTACAAGGTCATTTTGACTTTTGGGATTTTTGTAGAAACCGAAAAACTTTGTGATTTGCGGAAAAATATGATTATAAAAGTCGTGCTTGGCTAATTCAACTTCAACTATGTAAAATTCAGGATTCTTCTTGTCGGTAAGGTCAAATAAAAATCCATCAGGTATTGAATTACCTATATTTTTTGTTTCAATTTTTCGTTTTGCATCGATATAAATCGAATTCGTCCCAAAAAAAAGTTTTGAACTTAAAACAATTTCTCTCTCAAATTCCGCTTCTTTATCGAACTGGAATTGACTATACACCTTATTATTAGTAAACAGTTTCATCTGTTTTTTAAAATATAGAATTTAAATCAGTTCTTGATCTGGTTATTTAGCAAAATAAAATAATTTTACTCAACATCAATTTTATATTTATTTTTTAGGAGATCATTGAGTTGTTGCACATCTAACCTTTTTGCAACAATTATTTTATTTTCATCTAACAAATAAATAACAGGCGTGCTGTAAACATCGTACGTTTGATGTAAGCCGCTTTGATGATATTTGTCGGAAACATTTATCCAATTCAATTTATTTTCATCAATGTATTTTTTCCAAGGTGCTATGCCATCGTTGGTTTGAACGGCATAAACTTTAATATTTTTCGATTTTGCTTTTTGATACCAAGCCAATAATTTAGGAGTTACTTTTTTACAAAATCCACAATCGTAATCCCAAAAATAAACAATGGTAAATTTCGCTTTTACCGAATCAAGTGGAATAATATATCCAGAAGTATCAGATAAAATTAACTCAGGTGCTTTTTTTCCGATAAGGATAGGTGCCAATGTTTTAGCACGTTCGGTAATCCGGTAAAGTTGTGTGGAATCAATCCAAAATGCTTGTCCGGTGGCATAATATTTTTGAACCATGTGTACAAAAATAGCATCCATACCCATTATGTTTGAAGTTTCATAAGTGCTTGTAATGTAGTTCACTACAAACTTGAACATTTCTTTATTAGCTCTTGCTTTTTCGCTTAAATAATCAGC
>DATLTG010000010.1:0-3860 GCA_035533735.1 Bacteroidia bacterium | reverse complement strand
ATTTTTTTGTTCTTCTTCAATGGATGAGTTTTCATATTTATCTGCCAAAAATTTCCACAGTTCTAAAATCATCTGATGGAATTCATGTTGCTCTAACTCTGACAAACTTTTTTGATAATCTTCTTGTTGCCATATAAAACTAATCAAATCATTCACAGCATCAGGAGCAGATTGATTTAAAAATTTGAAAAGTAATTTCTCGGATGAAAGCGTTTCGTATTTCCAAAAGTAAAACGCTGTCAAATGCCTAACTAAACCGTTGTTATGAAAACTTTTTAGTTTTATATTATTTTCAATTGCTCTTTCGTAATGAGGATAAAAGATAGTGTAAAGGTCTTTGTTGAACGGTGGGTTTCCAAAAGCAAAACCTCCTATGAAAGCAAGCCATTCTCTTTCTTCACTTTTGTAATGTTGCTTAACTTGTTCTGTTATCCAGTCCTTATCTAAAAAATAAAACTGTTCAAAGTACATTCCCTCTAAAATGTATCCGTCAAGAATTCCCTTTTCCATGGAATCCTCAAACAGAGATTGCATTTCGGGTTCCCACTTCCCTTTGTCTTCGTATTTAAATAGATTTCTTGCTCTATAAAGTGAGTAATCAAGCAATGCTCTTAAAGATTTACCTGCCGTGGAATTGAGAGAATAAGATGGGTGATCAATATTTGTTTCTTTGAAATCATCATCTCGCTTCAAATTACTCACAAGTGTTTGAACAATTTCTTTTGCAACTGGAAGTAAGCTAATGTCAAAAGCATTTTGGTCATTTTGCATCCCAACTGATAAAAGATAAGCAATAAACCCAGAAACCCAATCCGGTGTTACATTTAGTCTATCATTTTCGACTTTGAGTTTTCCTTCATAGAACTTTTCACTTTTAAGTGTTTGTAAACAATAAATAAGAACCTTTTCAAAGTTGAATTTTTTATTCTTCTTCCATGCTTCAGCAAAGGAGAAAAGCATACTGTAAGTATAGATATACGGAAGATCTTGATAAAATTCTATTTCTTCTGCAAATTTTTCAGGTTCTATTTTTATTGCACTTCCTAATGTATCGGATAAACCTTCAGCAGTTGGTTCATCCCAGCCGAATTTTTGAATAAACGTTTTTATATATTCAGCAATATCCTGATTACTTTTTTTTAGTAAATCATCTTTTGATATTGGAGAGACTGAACCAACTCTTGTCCTAATTTCTCCTAATTTCTCATAATGTTCATATGTTATGTTCAATGACTTAGAAAGCGATAAATATTTTTCATTGAATGGCTCAATATCTTTTAATGCTGCATACCAGCTGAGTTGCCAATATTCTTTATGCCGTTCATCTTGATCATTAACTTCATCCTGTTCTCCTTTGTCAATTATGTTTTGAAGAATTCCTTTTTCTTCTTTCTCCAATGCTTGTTGATTTCTTTGTAACAAATCATAAAGTTCTTTCTGATACTTGTAAATTGAGAAAAGATGCAAAGCATCATTGTCTTTTACCAATTCCCAAAAGAGTGATTTTGTTGTTTCCCAGTTTTCACAGATAACATACAATGCAATTCGTTTGTAAAATGGAATGCGATATTTTTTGTCGTAGCAAAATGTTTTAAGCAATGAAATTGCTTCTACTGGATTTTGCTTTGCTTTTTCGTCAAGCAATTCACGAAAGATTAGTGAGAAAACATTCAGCACTTTTTCGTTGTTTGAATATTGGTCATCTAATTTTCTTATGCTGTTGAATCCAAATGCAGAAGTAAGGTCTGTGTTTAATGCAAAGTTTAATCTCTGAAAAGTGTCGTCATTATCATTAGTTGGAGTGTAATTGATGTTTTGTTGTTTCAATATTGAAACAAGTTCTTGCTTCAAATCTGGTTCACTTTTGTCTTCCCAATTTGTAAGAGTTGAAGTTGTGTTAGCAACTTCACCGTCTTTCAATTTTGATGATATCAAAAGTCTTTCCTTTTCAATATGAATTTTTATTTCATATTCTTTCTCACCGTCTTTGAGTAAGGTGTTTACTCCTTTAGGATAATCAAGCAACAAAAATTTAATAGTTCTCCCTAATTCTAAAATGATATTTGTTGAACAATGCTTAACGACTTTTGGAGCAAGATTTCCTTTTTCAAATTTGTCAGACAGGAAATGCAAGTATAATCTGGAACGGTAGCTATCTCCTTCACCATCCCAAATATCTTTTTGAATTTCTGTTTTCTCTACTTGAAAAAGATAGTGAAGAATTAACTCTGCTTTTTCTATGTCTGCTGCTGTTGGCTCATCATTCAAAAATTTTGGAAGTAGTTTTTCGGTTATTTCAGAAGTTTGAAGCATTGTATCAAACTTTCCAGTGACCCAAACAGGAATGAAGTTTAAAATTTCAACTGGTATTTTTTCGTTAGGAAGATTGGACAAAATTTTAATAAATAAATACCATGTTCTGTAATTATCCTTTGGATGTTCAGAAACATTTTTAATTACTCCAAGTAATTCGTCTGTGAGTTCTGTTTCGTTTCCTAGGCTTATTTGAATAGATAACTTTTCCAAATAGCCCAACGCTTCCCAATAAGGAATTTGAAAACCCTCTTTAACCTGAACTGGTTCTGGATTTTTTTCTGGGTCAAAATAACCCTCCGCTTTTAGAAAACTAAACCAAGCCATTGTTCCCGATATTGTTTAAGAAATATTGTTTGTAACTGTCGTGCCGCTCAATCATTATTTTTATGATTTCCTCATCAACTGAAGTTCGTTTCTTCTTTGCGATTATTGTGTCAAGATGCTTTATGTTCTCTAAGAAATCAGCATCAGGATTTGCAATAGGTTTTACAACTATTACCTTTTTTGCCGCAAGTTCCGCTGCTGCTTCTTTATCCTTTTTGTCCTTTAAATAAACCTGAAAACTGTTTGCTGCAAGTTCCTTCCGCAAAAGATTAAAGAGTCTTGTTCCGAAGTCATCATTTTCTCCTAAATATTCATAAGTCAAACTTGCACTGGCGAACTCAGTTTTTAACCCATCATGTAATTCATAGCGATTGCCACCATCAACACAAAAATCTTTGTAGTTATCTGTCGTAAAAATTGCTTTTGTGTAGCCCTTGTTTTTCAGGTATTGAATCAAGCTCAAAATATTAACTGTATCTCTATAACTATCTCCCTTGTGGTTGGGTGCAATAGTTTGAAGATTTCTAAGCCCTGCTTCTTTCAGTATCAAATCATCGTAAGGTGCTTTTTCAGAGTGGGTAGAAAAGATTGCATCAATTCTTTCAATTCTTTTCTGAACACTTTTCTGAACTTCCTCTGCATTGTATGTAGAAGCAAATTCGGCGTTGTGCTTGATAAAATTTATACTCTCTTGATCTTTTCTTTTAAAGTAGGTAACAAGATTGTTTTGATAACTCAGTTTATGTCTGTTCCATTCATCAATAATGTTTGTCGGCACAATATGATTGATGTGCTTGTTCTCAATCCAAAAGCAAATTTCTTCAAGGTAATTATCCTCGTTCTTGAAATCAATGTATAGTAGTTTCAACCAAACGCAAGTATCTAAAGTGATGTTTAGCATTATATAGTTATTATCTCAATCATTGTGGTTGTTACGTTTTATATTCAAACCAGCAAACCAACAAATTCACCCCATTTCCATTTGGATCAGCATTTAGTTTTCAATCGTAAGGAACTCAATAAGCCTTCAAGGTAATTATTTCTAATTATACAACTGTAATAAAAAATGTGCACAGCCTGTTGATAATTTACGGAGGCTTAATTGTAAGTTTCTTTCTACCCCGTGTCTCTACTCCCGGCCTCGTGCAGCAGCAGGCAGCGCCGTTTATGCGCATCCTAAAGTAAGGACTCACGGCTGGTTATACCGGAGTTCTTGCAGT
>DATLTG010000009.1:0-3962 GCA_035533735.1 Bacteroidia bacterium | reverse complement strand
GAGGTAAAAGAAAAATAATAACACAAGTTTTGGCACTAAGTCTGATAAAAGTTGCGGAAGAAAAAGGAGAAAATGAAATGGTTAAAGCATTATGGAATACATACTACTGCCAAAGAAAAATATATGTTTCCGGTTTTCGAGCTTACTCTAAACCATGTAAAAACAGATTTTGTACCGTTTGCCTCTCAAATAAAAAAGCGGATATTATTAATAGATATTTGCCCGAACTCAAAACGTGGGACGCTCCTTTTTTCCTAACGCTTACGATGAAATCCGTAACGGCAGGATTAATAAAACATCAAATAAAAATAATGAAAAAGGCATTGCGTTCAATAATCGGAAAATATAAAAAACGCAATCAACGCGGCAAAGGCATAAAGTTAAAAGGCATTACATCAATGGAATGCAATTTTAACCCTAAAGAGAAAACGTACAATGTGCATTTTCATTTAATCTTACCAAATTTAAAAATTTCAGATACCATAATGACTGAATGGCTTTTGTATTGGAATAACAAAGAATTAGTAACGAAAGGAGCACAATGTAATAAAAGAATAAAAAAATTAAATGACGGTTTAATCGAGGTAATTAAATATGGCACAAAAATTTTCACAGTGCAGGACGTTAAAAAAAAATTAAAAGGGAAAGGCAAAGAAAAAATATATGCTGCGGCATTTTATAATATTGTAAAAGCAATGCGTGAAGAGAGAATTTTTGAAAGGTTTGGTTTCAATTTGCCAAAAGCCGATAAATCTAAAATCGTAAAAAATAAAGAGCTAACCGATTACAAAGAATTTGAATACAATCCTCAGCTATTCGACTGGCAAAATAACACTACCGGAGAACGGTTATCCAAACATCTTCCGTCTGACGAACTTATTAAGTATTTATTTAGTGATAGAATTGATATGATTTTAGAATGATGTGTTTAGATGCCACTTTTTGTGCAAATTTTGTGCAAATAAAAAAGGGTTTTGAACTGTATCGTCCAAAACCCTTGTCTTTGTTGCTCTCCCTGCTGGACTTGAACCAGCGACCCTCTGATTAACAGTCAGATGCTCTAACCAACTGAGCTAAGGAAGAATTTCCTAAAAAGGAGTGCAATATTAGCACAATCAAAATAAATATACAATATATTTGTGAAAAATTCTAAAACTTAATTTATGAGCTTATTAGTAGTTGGCACTGTAGCCTTTGATGCCATTGAAACTCCTTTCGGTAAAACAGATAAAATTATAGGCGGTGCCGCCACCTATATTTCCTTAGCTGCCTCTTATTTTACCAAAAATATCCATCTTATTTCAGTTGTTGGAGATGATTTTCCGCAAAATGCCATCGATCTTTTAAAAAATCACCAAGTTAATACCAATGGTTTGCAAATTAAAAAAGGGGAAAAAACATTTTTTTGGTCGGGGAAATACCACAATGATATGAATACCCGCGACACACTTGTTACGGAACTGAATGTATTAGCCGATTTTACACCTGTGGTTTTGCCCGAACATCAAGATGCCGATTTTTTAATGCTCGGAAATCTTACTCCGCAAGTGCAACAAAGTGTGATAAATCAATTAAAAAAACGTCCGAAATTAATTGTATTAGATACCATGAATTTTTGGATGGATATTGCTTTAGATGAATTAAAAAAAACCATTACCATGGTGGATGTACTTACCATTAATGACGCAGAAGCACGTCAATTATCAGGAGAATATTCATTAGTGAAAGCGGCTCAAAAAATTTTAGCGATGGGTTTAAAATACCTCATCATAAAAAAAGGAGAACACGGAGCTTTATTGTTTAACAAAGAACAAGTTTTCTTTGCACCTGCACTTCCATTGGAAGATGTTTTTGACCCAACTGGTGCAGGTGATAGTTTTGCTGGAGGATTTATTGGTTATTTAGCAAAAACACACGATATATCTTTCGATAACTTAAAAAGAGCCATTATTTTTGGTTCGGCAATGGCATCTTTTACGGTCGAAAAATTTGGCACGGAAAGATTAATCGGATTAAGTCAGAAAGACGTAGATGAACGCGTTCAGGAATTTATTGATTTAGTGCAATTCGATATTTCTTTAGTTTAAAGTTTATAGTTTCACGTTCAAAGTTTTTAGTTTCAAGTTTATAGTTAAAAGTTAATTTTTAAAAATAGAGATTCAAAAAATTCTCGAAAAAAATATTTCTCCATCTATGAAAGTTATTGACCACATTAAAAAAGCAAAATCCACATTATTTTCTTTCGAAATTTTGCCGCCATTAAAAGGAAAAAGTATTTATTCCATTTATGAAAGCATTGATCCTTTGATAGAATTTAAACCGCATTTTATCAATGTTACTTATCATCGCGAAGAATATATTTATAAAAAAAGAGAAGGTGGTTACTTGGAAAAAGTCTCTATTCGTAAGCGTCCCGGAACGGTTGGGATTTGTGCTGCAATTATTAATAAATACAAAACAGATGCTGTTCCGCATTTAATTTGTGGTGGATTTTCAAAAGAAGAAACCGAAAACGCTTTAATTGATTTGCAATTTTTGGGTATTGATAATATTCTCGCTTTGCGCGGAGATCCTATAAAAACAGAATCTACTTTTATTCCTGAACCTGCTGGAAATCAATATGCCGTAGATTTAGTAAAACAAATTGTGGAGATGAACAAAGGTGCTTATTTGTATGATGAAATAGAAAAATCAACGCCAACCGGTTTTTGTATTGGAGTTGCCGGTTATCCCGAAAAACATTTTGAAGCACCAAATCTTTCTAATGATTTAAAACACTTGAAAGCCAAAGTAGCAGCGGGAGCTGATTATATTGTTACCCAACTTTTTTATGATAATTCAAAGTATTTCGATTTCGTAAAACGTTGCCGCGAAGCAGGAATTACCATTCCGATTATTCCAGGTTTAAAGCCGATTACTTCAAAATCTCAAATTCAAGTATTACCTAAATTTTTTCATATTGATATTCCGGAAGCACTTGCCGAAGCATTTGAAAAATGCAAAACAGATGAGGATGTTAAAAAAACAGGCATTGAATGGGCGATTGCACAATCCAAAGAATTGATAAAAGAAAAAGTTCCTTGTTTGCACTTTTATACAATGGGAAAATCAGAAGCTGTAAAAAAAATTGCGGAAAAAATTTTTTAGCAGTTTATTTTTCTTACACAGATTCTGGATCAAGACTTAATATTGGAGAATTGTCAATTGAAAATGTTGAATGATAAATGTTAAATTGAAATAATTACTTAATCTATAGAAATCGCGAAAAACCTATCTTTACATAAAAAATACTTTTCGTGAAGAAAAAAATAACTGACGGATTTAATTTTTTATCAAAGTTCACTTTACTAAAAGCGTGGAATGCGTTTATAATTTTAGGAAGTTATTATGTTTCTAAAATGACTAAAAAAGTGCATCATCACGGAATGCCGATAAGTATTTCTATTGAACCCACTACTTCTTGCAATTTACGTTGTCCGGAATGCCCGAGTGGAAAGCGTGAATTTACGCGCCCAATCGGGATGCTCGAAAAAAGTTTTTTTCAAAAAGTTATTAATGAATTGGAAAATAAATTGCTATACCTCGTATTTTATTTTCAAGGCGAACCGTATTTGAATCCGCAGTTTTTGGAAATGGTAAAATACGCTTCCGATAAAAAAATTTACACCGCTACTTCTACCAACGCGCATTATTTGAATTCTGAAAATGCAAAAAAAACGGTTGAATCAGGATTAGATCGCTTGATAATTTCCATTGATGGAACAACGCAAGAAACCTATCAACAGTACCGAATAGGCGGAAATTTAGAAAAAGTTTTAGAAGGAACTAAAAACATTGTGGCTTGGAAAAAAAAGTTGCACTCGAAAACACCTTATATTATTTTTCAATATTTAGTGGTAAAACCCAATGAACATCAAATTGAGGAAGTAAAAAGTTTAGCCAAAAAATTAGAAGTGGATGAT
>DATLTG010000008.1:0-4564 GCA_035533735.1 Bacteroidia bacterium | reverse complement strand
GCTTGTCTGTCGCCAGACGGAAAAGAGTTGTATTTTGTAAGTGAGCGTCCAGGTGGATATGGTCGCGGAGATATTTATGTATCGAAAAGAATTTCTTCACACGAATGGGGAAAACCTGTTAATCTTGGACCAACTATTAATACTGCCGAAGATGAAGGCGGAGTATTTATGGCACCAGATGGAAAAACACTTTTTTTTAGTTCCGAAGGGCATAATTCAATGGGTTCGTACGATATTTTTAAAAGCGTTTTAGTAAATGGGAAATGGACAACACCGGTAAATTTAGGTTATCCAATTAATACTATTTATAATGATGTTAGTTTTGTAATTGCGAGTGATGGTAAAACGGGTTATTTCGCTAGTGATCGTAAAGGTGGTTTGGGTGGAAAAGATCTTTATCAAGTTGATTTAAGTAATTATCCGGTGTTGGATGACGATATGAATAATGGACCAAAAAGTACCGGGTTGTCTATTTTAAAAGGTTCTATTTTTGATGCTAAAAAAGGAACTGCATTAGAAGCTGACATTGTTATTAGTGATACTACAGGTACAAAAGTTGCCAGTACATCTTCTGGCACCGAAGGGAGTTATTTTATTACGCTAAAAGGTGATAAAAAATATCAATTAGAAGTGAAGAAAAGTGGTTATGAAACTTTTACAGAAACCATTACATTACCTACTTCTCCTAAAGGAACTTATTCAATGGATAAAGATATTTTGTTGAAGAAAAAGTAATTTGCTTCGATTAGCTGCTGAATAATTTATAAGGAGAGGATTCCAAAAAATACGTTTGGAAAGAAAGTGGGTTTTGATTTTGGAAATTATTTTTTGTTTCTTCTTTTTGCTTTTTCTATAAAGATATTTGCAGTTATAAAGTTGGCGATAGTATTATTTTTTCCATTCTGTTAAACTGTCATTTGGTAAATCATATTCATAAATTTTCTTTGTTACACTGTCAATATAAATCCATGAATCAGTTGTAAATCTTAAATTCATTCCTCCTGAATCTGAAACATCATGTCCAATTTGAAATCTAAAATATTTTGCAGTGTCGGTATTTATCATCTGGTCGAATATCCATTTTTCTGAAATATTATCTTGGATTGCGATTTTAATCATATCATTTTTTGTACAACTAATATAATATTTAATCAATGTATCAGCCCAGTTTTTTGCGATAATTTGAGTAGTGTCAATTTTTGCAACTAAGCTGTCTTTTTTAAGAGCGAAGTTGTTATAATTGGAATTGTTTTTAGCAGGATGCCCGCATCCAAAGGTTAAAGTCGAAATTACCAAAATATAAAATAAACTTTTTTCCATCTTTTTAATGCGCTATTAATAATCACATTATTATTTTTCATCGCAAAATAATTCTATTTAATTAATAATTAAAGACTTTAAAAAAAATAATTTTCAAGTGCCCTAAAAATTATTTTTTGAAAGGACAAACAAAACTCAAATCCTAATATACAAATCGGCAATTACAAAAAGAGCAAAAACGATACTTGCAATTCCGTTAGTAGTCATAAAAGCGATGTTTACTTTGCTTAAATCGTTTGGTTTTACCAATGTGTGTTGATAGATTAAAAGTGCCGTAAATACTACAGCTCCAATCCAATAAAATGTTCCGAAATGGCCGTAATAACCTGCGTAAACAATACATAAGAAAGATAAAAAATGTAAGATGTTTGAAAAGCGTAATGAGAATTTTTTTCCGAAAGTTGCTGGAATAGAAAATAATTTTTCCGATTTATCGAAGTCTTCATCTTGCATTGCATAAATCATATCGAAACCGCTTACCCACGTAAACACTGCAAAAGAATACAACAAAGGTAAGAACGCAAATTTTCCGGTTACCGCAATGTACGCGCCAATGGGTGCAAGCGATAAACCGATTCCCAGAACAAGATGACACAAAAACGTGAAACGCTTGGTATAACTGTAACCTAAAATAACCAGCAATGCAATTGGCGACAGATAAAAGCAAAGTGAATTAATAAAATAAGTAGCTAAAATAAAACATCCTGCATTTAAAATGGTAAATAATAAAGCTGCTTTTTCGGAAATAATTCCAGTCGGAATTTCTCTGTTTTTTGTGCGATTGTTTTTAATATCAATATCTTTATCAACCAATCGGTTAAAAGCCATAGCTGCGCTTCGAGCGAAAATCATACACGCCAAAACCAATCCGAAAATTTTATAGCTGAAAGGAAAATGATTCAGTTTAACGGCAATAAAAAAACCGATAAAAGCAAAGGGCAATGCAAAAACAGTATGACTGAATTTAACGAGCGACAAATAATTTGTAAAAATATTTTTTTGAGCTGCCAATTATCAGTGCTTTTTTAGAAAGTATAAAATGATAAAAACAAAAAGCATTGGAATGGAATTGAGTAGTAAACCTATAATTCCGGGATTTATTTTTTCTTTATTAACTACATGTTTATTGTTTAAAACGATATAAATATTGGTGCATATAAATCCCGCAAATCCAGCTAACATTGCCAAAAACAGTGCGCTAAAATATATTGTTGTGAGCAAACATAATAATGAAGCAAGAAGACCTAAACCAATGGCAGCTCTACCGAAATTTTTAATTTTTTTTTCCACGTATTTGTACGTTTTTTCGACTACAAAATTATCATTTTTTTTGTTTGAATATTTTTCCAATGTACCAACAAATTGACGAAATAGAAACCACTCGGAAAATTATTTTTGTAAAACGTAACAGTATTTTTAGTGTCCGAAATTTTTATTTGCTGAACAACTCGTCCTAACACATCAGTAATTTGAATAAAATTATTGTTGTTGTTCCCAGAAATTTTAGAGATGTCGTAACTAATAGTTGTTTGATTTGTAAATGGATTTGGATACACCGAAAAATAATCTTCACTTGAATAATTATTTTCCGGAACTGCTGTAACGCAACCAGTAAGCGCACCAAAAGCATTTAATTTTCCATAACCCCAAGTATAATTTGGCAAACTATAACCAGTAAAATTATCTTTTTTAGCACAATTTATAATCGCATCCCTTACTTGAATATTGGTTGAATTTGGATAACGTTCTAAATACAAAGCAGCAGCTCCTGCAACAACAGGCGATGCAGAAGAAGTTCCTCCATTGCGCATGTGTTTGCTACCTAACCCAATTTTGTAACCATTTCCGCTGGCTATAAATTCGGTTACTAAATATAAAACCGCACAGGAAAGTGTAACATCGCCTGTTGCTGCAATATCGGGTTTTTGTCTTCCATCACGTGTTGGTCCTAAACTGGAAGATGGTGCAATTGCATCTGTGGTTTCACCAGACATTGTAATAAGACTATCCTGGTAATCGTAATAATCATTTCTGTTTACATAATTAGCAACTGTAATTACTTGATTGGAACATTGAAAACTGCTGCACAGCGATTTTTTTACATCCGGCATTTGATAATACGCCATTGCAGGTAAAGTGCTTGTAGTGGGCAAACCACTACTTAGCATATCGAAACTCCAAGAATCAAAAGTGCCACTTCCGGTTGTCATTAAACTCCAATTATAAGACGTAGAATCTGGAACAATTACAAATTCCATTGAATAGACTCCGTTTGCAGAATCTCCAAAAGATTTCATAATACCTAATCTTTGTCCTGAACCGTTGTAAATAGTATCGTATTGAATACTCCCTAAATGAGTTGCTATAGTTGAGAAATTTGTTTTTGCGCGTTGTGCGAAAGATCCAGAAGATAAATTTACGCCAATTCCGAATTTCACATTTTTAAACGTATTTGTATCTCCCCACATTTGTATATCTACATTTCTGTAACCAGCATCGTAAGCATACCAAGTAAAATTAGTATCGCTCGTTACCGGATAACCAATGTGATAACGAATATTTCCTGCATTTCCAGCAGCAGCAACCAGTACTCTTCCATTTTGAGCCGTAATCATATTGTCAATCATTTGTGCTTCTAAATTTTTCCCGTCATGCGAACCGTAATAATCTCCCACGCTGGCATTGATAACACAAGGTTCTCCTAAAATAGCGGCTTTTGAATAAATGTAATTAACAGCATCTGTAATTAAATTACTCGAATCGCTGTTGAAATTAAGCGCAACCACAATAATATCAGCTTTTGGAGCAACACCTTTATTCAGTCCATTTGCTCTACCATTTCCGGTTCCAATTCCTACAACAGTAGTTCCGTGTCCATATTCCAACGTGTCTTTAGATACATTTGCCATTCCGCTATTTATTTCTGTGCTGTCCCAAGCTTCTCCATAACCATAAGGCAAAGGCGTTTGTGCATTATTCGGTAAATTTTGATCCCATAAATATTTAATGCGTGTTCTTCCGCTGCTATCTTGCAAATCAGGATGTGTAAAATCAACACCTGAATCAATAAATCCGACAACAATACCTTTTCCGTTGTAAGGTTGTGGCAATGGAGCTAATCCTTGCTGTACTTCATTTACATTATTTTTGATACGCATTGTATCGTTCATTAGTTTTATTTTATCGTGATAAGATTCCATACGAATAATACCCGAATTGGCTGCAAAATATTTAATGGAATTTA
>DATLTG010000007.1:0-7443 GCA_035533735.1 Bacteroidia bacterium | reverse complement strand
TTTCACATTTTATTTTTGAAAATCAATTCGCTCAAAAACAGAAAAGCCATTAAAAATGGCTTTTCGTGCAACAAGTTTTTCTTTATTTCGACTGATCACTATTTAGCAAAGCAGTGTTTTCCATCGCTATTGCTGACTGTTCAACGCGCAAGCGATTTCCACCTTCCACTTCAATTGTAAAAGTAGTTTCTTGCACTTCTATAATTTTACCGTGAATTCCGCCAATGGTAACAACTTTATCTCCTTTTTGAAGATTCGCTCTGAATGCTTTTTGGTCTTTTGCTTTTTTTGTTTGCGGACGAATCATAAAAAAATAAAATACCGCAACTAAAGCTATCGGAAACACTAATCCCATTGCTCCTCCTCCTTTTCCATCAGGAGATGTCATTAATAAAATATGCATCATTGTCATTGTAAATGTAATTTTTAGTTTAAATTATTTATTTTCACTTGGTACTATTATGTTTGCAGCAATTGTAATTACTGTAGTATTGGGCGTTGAATTGGTAACCAATGTAACTGTTTTTTCTACTTTCCCAGATTTTCCGGTGCTATCGAAAACTACGTTTACAACTCCATCTGCGCCAGCATGAATGGCTCCTTTTGGATATTCAGGAACGGTACAACCGCAACTTCCAACGGCTGAAGAAATAACCAAATCCGAAGTTCCTGTATTTCTGAATTTAAAAGCATACGACACTTTTTCGCCTTGCGTAATGTTGCCAAAATCGTGCGACATTTCTGTAAATGTAAAAGCCGCACCTTTATTATTTCCATTGGATGGAATATTTACGATATTCGATGAAAGTCCATTAGTTGGCTGCACATTGTTTGACGAACTATTGCAGGAAAAAAATCCAATGCTTATCAAAGCAACTGACGAATAAAAAAATATTTTTTTCATGATGTAACCTGATTAAAATTTATGCAAAACTACTAAAATTGTTTTTGATTTTTATTATTCAAGTAAACCTCTTCCAGTTTTTTGAATTTGATTGCTCGTTTTGAAATCCGCCACCAATTTATCTAACACGCCATTTATAAATGTTTTACTTTTCGGAGTGCTGTACATTTTCGCTAATTCAATATATTCGTTTAAAGTAACTTTTACAGGAATACTTGGAAAATAAAGCACTTCAGCAACTGCCATTCGCATCAACAATAAATCCATAAAAGCCAAACGTTCCATATCCCAATTACTGGTTTTTTCAGAAATTATTTTTGAATTTTCTTCATCGTGAAGAATTGTTTTGCGAAACAATTCGGCAATAAATTTTTTGTCTTCTTCTGCATCTTTATAAAGCGACATCAAAGAAAAATTAATTTCAGCATTTTCATCCAAACCTGCAATGGTTTTAGCCACTAAATGATGTACCAAATAAATATCATCGCCCCAATGAATATTTTTTTCTTCAAAATGATGAATCAAAATTTCATAATCAGCAATAAAGGTTTCATAAATTTCGATTACAAAATCTTGTTGTGCTTTAAAAGAAAAATCGGCAGAAGCTATATAAGCCGCATATTCTTCAGAGTTTTTGATATTCGTAAATATTTTTTTTACGATGTCATATTCGTTTTGCCAACTTAATTTATGCGCATCGGCAAATTTTAAAATGTATTCGTTTTGTTGCAACAAGTTAATTATTTTGTTGTCTAAAAATTTACGATTCGGATTCAAATCGTTTTCGGTTGGCAATCTTTTTTTCTTGGCTTCTGCGGAAACATTTTCTGCAATATCCCTGACTTCGGGTAAAATCAATAATTGCAAAATGTATAAATCGTAAATCTTATCAATGTTGCGAAACAGCTCTAATTCGGCTTTTGCCAAATCTTTTCCTTCGGATTGAAAGAAGGCATACAAAGCCTGCATTACTTTTATTCGTAAATACCTTCTGTTAAGCATAAATGGAAGAACGATTGATTAAAACGATGAAAATATTTTTTTTAAAATGATAATTTAATTTTTCCGATATCTGCAATACGTTTTTCAGCTATTCTATTAGCAGCAATGTACGTAGGCACATTTTCATTTTTAGAAATTTTGAAAATTTCGCGTGTTGTGTTGTAAATATTTTCTGCTTGCGACATGGCTCTTTCTCTGTTATAACCAGTTAATTCAGAATATACATTAATAAGTCCGCCTGCATTGATAACAAAATCGGGTGCATATAAAATGCCTTTTTTCATCACCAATTCACCATGTATTTTTTCATCTGCTAATTGGTTATTCGCAGAACCAGCAATGATAGAACATTTCAAACGTTCAACGGTATCATTATTAACAGTTGCACCAAGTGCGCAAGGTGCGTAAATATCTACATTCAAATCGTATAATTTATCTCCCGCAACAATTTCAGCTCCGTATTTATTGGCTACATATTTCAAGCGCTCTTCATTGATATCAGAAATGTAAACTTTCACATCATCTTTCGCCAAATATTCAACTAAACTTTCGCCAACATGCCCAATTCCTTGTACAGAAACTTTTTTTCCTTTTAAATTATCGCTGCCCCATAATTCGAAAGCAGAAGCTTTCATTCCCATATAAACTCCATAAGCAGTAACTGGTGAAGGATCTCCGCTTCCGCCCATTGATTCAGGCAATCCGGTAACGTGATCGGTTTCATTGTGAATGTATTCCATATCACGACTTGTCATCCCGACATCTTCGGCAGTAATATATTTTCCACCTAAACTATCTACAAATTTTCCCAATCTGCGAAGTAACGCTTCTGTTTTATCTTTTGTTGAATCGCCTATTACTACCGCTTTTCCGCCACCTAAATTTAATCCTGCAGCAGCAGCTTTATACGTCATTCCTCTCGAAAGTCTTAATACATCATGCAAAGCGTCCATTTCAGTTGCATATTTCCACATGCGAGTTCCACCCAAACTTGGTCCTAAAACGGTATTATGAATAGCGATTATCGCTCTTAAACCTGTTTCATTATCGTTACAAAAAACCACTTGTTCGTGATTGTATTTCAACATTTGACTGATGACAGGATTTTCCACCAGAGATGTATCCTTCACATTTTTTACTTCCAACATATTTTTCTGATTTTATATTTTTATATGGATGATATACCTACCTTTGCGAGCGTATTTTTAAATTTCAGATTTTTCTTATTTCTAAAAATAATTTCACAAAATTAGATTAATTTTTGATTTGGCAAAAATAGAAGAATTAAGGTTGTTTTACTAAAAAAAATTTTATACTTGAAATCATTAGCACATATAAATAAATATTTCTACAAGTATCGAGTACGCTTGTTGTTGGGAGCTTTTTTTGTAAGTATTTCCAACTATTTTAAAGTATATTCAACGCCTTTTGTTGGAGAAGCCATCAATTATGCGAAAACAATGGCAAGCGACAATTCTGTTTCGCCTGATAAATTATTGTATTTCGGAGGCATTATTATTATAATGGCTATTATCAGTGGAATTTTTCTATTCTTTACGCGACAAACAATTATTGTAATGTCGCGCTTAATTGAGTACGACTTAAAAAACGAAGTTTACGCACACTATCAAAAATTAACTTCCGCATTTTACAAACGCAATAATACTGGCGATTTAATGAACCGCATCAGCGAAGATGTAAGTCGTGTTAGAATGTATATCGGACCTGCAATTATGTACGTGATAAACATCATTTTTACATTTGCATTAACCATTCATAAAATGTTAAGTGTAGATGTAAAACTAACTTTATACGTGTTGGCTCCTTTGCCCATATTGGCTGTAACCATTTATTACGTAAGCGAAACATTGAATAAAAAAGGCACATTGGTTCAACAACAATTATCAAAACTATCCACTATTGCGCAAGAAAGTTTTTCTGGAATTCGAGTTTTGAAAGCCTATCAGAGAGAAGAGTATTCAAAAAAAGAATTTGAAAATGAAAGTATCATCTACAAGCAAAAAAATATTTCGTTGGTTACCACCGATGCTACCTTTCAACCTTTTATGATTTTATTAATTGGATTGAGCACCATTTTAACTATTTATTTAGGCGGAAAAGAAGCTATAGCCGGAAAAATAAGTATTGGTAACATTGCCGAATTTGTCATTTACATTAATTTACTTACTTGGCCAGTTGCATCATTAGGCTGGATTACATCGTTAGTACAACGCGCTGCTGCATCACAAACACGTATCAATGAATTTTTACATACTGAACCAGAAATAAAAAGCGCAACCAACAAAGCATTAAAAGTAAACGGAATCATTGAGTTTAAAAACGTAAGTTTTACTTATCCTGATTCAGGAATTACTGCTTTAAAAAATATTTCTTTTCGGATTGATCCTGATAAATCGCTTGCTATTATTGGTAGAACAGGTTCAGGAAAATCAAGTATTGCTAATTTAATTTGCCGAATGTATGACGTAAGTGAAGGCGAAATTTTAATTGATAATCAAAACATAAAAGCGGTAAACTTGAATGACTTGCGCAACCAAATTGGTTATGTTCCACAAGATGTATTTCTTTTTTCCGACAGCATTTATAATAATATTGCATTTTCGGTTACACTTCCGCAACATTCCACTGAACAAAAAAAGGCAGTTGAAGAAGCCGCTAAAAATGCCGTTATTTATTCAAGTATTATTGAGTTTCCAAAACAATTTGAAACTATGTTGGGCGAAAGAGGCATTACTCTTTCGGGCGGACAAAAACAACGGATTTCAATTGCCAGAGCTATTTTAAAAAAGCCTCAAATTCTCATTTTTGATGATTGTCTTTCGGCTGTTGATACCGAAACCGAAGAAGAAATTTTAACCAACTTACAGGGAATTATGAAAAGTAAAACTTCTGTAATTATCAGCCATCGCGTATCAACCGTTAAAAATGCCGATTTAATTATTGTGCTCGATAAAGGTGAAATTATTGAACGCGGAACACATGCTGAATTGCTTGATAAAAAAACAACCTATTACGAATTGTATCAACAACAATTGTTAGAAGCAGAGGAAAAAAGTAGTTAATTTTAAAAAAAAAATTCTGAACTAAGAATGGCTAAGAAAAAAAATTCAAAATCTAAATCGAATAAAGTAAGCGAACCGACTGCTAACTACCAGTCGAAGAAAATTACTTTTTTTAATTCTTTTGAAGAACAAGCAGCTTATGAATTAAAACAAATGGCAGCATTAAGTTCTATACAAATTTTACAACAATTACGGAAATTCATAAATATTGCTTATGGCTTACATGGCTACAATCCAAATAAATTACCGAAAAAACATTCCGTAAGAATAGTGTTGAAATAACATGAATATATTTGACGAGAGCATTTTTTTGAAAATTTTTACGAGTTGAAAATAAATTATATATCTTTCAATAGCTCTTCTAAGCCTATTCCTAAACCTTCCGAAACTTCGAACAAATAATAAAACGAGGGATTAATATTACCAGTTTCGAGACGCTGCAAAGATTGCTGATCTTTACCAATTTCGTTTGCCAATTCAACTTGCGATAAGCCTTTTTCGATGCGAAGTGCACGAATTTTCCTACCTAACTTTTTCAGCAAAACATCTTTATTCATTTGAACATAAAGAAATGTTTTACAACGGAAATGACGTACAACCAATCCGTTGTATTTTAAAATATTTTATTTAGCTTTGACAAAAAATCAATTATTAACTAAATCAAAAATTATGAAAAAACTGTTACGAATGAGTTTGATAATGCTGATTGGCATTTCAACTACAATGATTACAAGTTGCCATAAAGATTCAACAGCTGCACCGGCAACCACAACACCAGCACCAGTGGCAAATGGCAATGTTTATTTTTGGTATAACACTACTGGAACCACTGCAACTGTAATTATTAATGGGCAGAATGAATATATAACTACTCATTATACAAGTGATCCTGGCTGCGGTGCATCTGGCGATGCAAACTTTTCATTACCTCCGGGAAGTTATAGCTACACAGCTTCTTCATCGTTTAGTAATTGGAGTGGAACAGTAACTGTTACGAGTAATGGCTGTAATGGGGTATTATTATAAACGATTTTAATTACACAAAATAATTTTTCTAAACCGGCTCACATCCGGTTTTTTTTATTTTAAACTATCAGTAAAATATTATTTTCTTCACCCAAAATTATCTCCCAAAAATTCCATTGTTGTATATCCCGAATAATCCTTTATTTTTGTGAACTGTTTTTTACAATGAAAATTAATTTTTAATAATACAGATGGGACAAGTAGAAATGATAATGCCTAAAATGGGCGAAAGTGTTGCTGAAGCAACAATTATTAAATGGTTAAAAAAAGAAGGCGATAAAATTGCTATGGACGAAACTGTTTTGGAAATTGCAACAGATAAAGTGGATACCGAAATTCCTTCTCCGGCTGAAGGTACATTAGTGAAAATTCTATTTAAAGAAGGCGATGTAGTTCAGGTTGGAAAAGCAATTGCACTTATTGCCAGTGGTAAAGAAGCAGAAGTAAAATCAAGTCCTGCTGTTGCAACGCCTGCTATCACTGCTTCAAATGGTTCTTCAAACGGAACAGCGGTTGTTCACAAACAAGTTATAGAAAGCGTTTCCGTTGCTACTGAAAACTTTTCGTCTTCTGAAAGATTTTATTCTCCATTAGTAAAAAATATTGCCAAACAAGAAGGAATTACTTTAGCGGAATTAGAACGCATTGCTGGAACAGGCAAAGAAGGTCGCGTTACAAAAACAGATATTTTAGAATACATTCCGAATAGAAAATCGCAACAAAGCTTTGCTCCTACTCAAAAGCAAGAATCAATTTCTACTGTTTCATCTAACGGAAGTGCAACAAAACCAAGTGTTTCAGTTTCTGGAAACGATGAAATTATTGAAATGGATCGGATGCGAAAATTAATTGCCGATCACATGGTAATGTCGAAACACACTTCTCCACACGTTACTTCGTTTGTGGAAGCCGATGTTACCAATATTGTTCAGTGGCGCGATCGTGTAAAAAATAGTTTTGAAAAACGTGAAAAAGAGAAAATCACCTTTACGCCTATTTTTATTGAAGCAATTGTTCGTGCTATCAAAGATTTTCCGATGATAAACGTTTCGGTAGATGGTTCGAAAATTATCATTCATAAAAATATAAATATCGGAATGGCAACCGCTTTGCCTTCCGGAAATTTAATTGTTCCGGTTATTAAAAATGCCGATCATAAAAATATGTTAGGGATTACCAAAGCGGTAAACGATTTGGCAGCAAGAGCCAGAAATAACAAATTGGTTCCAGATGAAGTTCAAGGTGGAACGTTTACCATTACCAATGTAGGTTCTTTCGGAAATATAATGGGAACACCCATTATCAACCAACCTCAAGTTGCAATAATGGCAGTAGGTGCCATCAAGAAAAAACCAGCCGTTATTGAAACGCCTCAAGGCGATACTATTGGAATTCGGCACATGATGTTTCTTTCTATGTCTTATGATC
>DATLTG010000006.1:0-4790 GCA_035533735.1 Bacteroidia bacterium | reverse complement strand
AAATTTAAATTGAACTTATCTACCATTCCATTTTTGTATTTAATTTCGCTTATATCAACCTTACTTATAATATAAAGTGGTCCGTCTGCAAAACCAAAACGTTGGTATTCCACTTTGCTTTCCGTTATTTTAAGCACTTTTGCTTGAAATTTTTCACCATCTACTTTCACAATTGTGTCTTGAGAAAATGCGTTAAAAGCAGATAATAATAGCATTGTTAAAAAAATAAATTGAAGCGCTTTTTTCATATTGGTTTTATTTGAGTTTAAAAATTCCTCTTTTTACTCCACAAGGAGTCCTTCGGACAAAAATAGTAAACGAGGACTTTAAAAAATTATTATTTGAAATAAAAAAACTCCTCAGGTTTCCCTTGAGGAGTTTTTAAAAACCATGGCAGGTTTTTATCATTCATCTTTTCAGACGAATTTATATTCGAGATTTATTCCGATTTTTTTTTCGGTTTTTTCTCTGATTCTTCCATTTCCGATTTCAAAGCCGAAAGGACGTCAATATCACCTAAAGTAGATTTTTCAACGGTTTCTTTCATTTTTTTAACGGCTTTTTTAACCTCTTTTACTTCAGCATTTTTATCGGCATTCTTTTCTGCTTTTTCAGCAGCAATCGTGTCGTCATTAATTTTAGCATGCGAAACAATAATTTTTTTATTGTCTTTTGAAAATTCTAGCACTTTAAAGTCTAATGTTTCTTCTGCTTTAGCTGTTGATCCATCTATTTTAACAAGATGTCTGCTTGGTGCAAAACCTTCAACTCCATAAGGTAAAGAAACAATTGCCCCTTTTTCCATCAAATTAATAATGGTTCCTTTATGAACTGAATCAACTGTAAAAATGGTTTCAAACACATCCCAAGGATTTTCTTCCAATTGCTTGTGTCCAAGACTCAATCTGCGATTTTCCACATCAATATCTAAAACAACAACATCTAATTTATCGCCAATTTTAGTGAATTCAGATGGATGCTTTATTTTTTTAGACCAAGATAAATCTGAAATATGTACTAATCCATCAACGCCTTCTTCCAACTCTACAAAAATTCCGAAATTGGTAAAATTGCGAACAGTTGCAGAATGTTTTGAGGCTTTTGGATATTTTGAAATAATATCTGTCCAAGGATCTGGCATTAATTGTTTAATACCTAATGACATTTTTCTATCTTCTCTATCCAATGTTAACACAACAGCTTCAACGGTATCGCCTACTTTTAAGAAATCATGTGCTGTTCTTAAATGTTGCGACCAAGACATTTCTGAAACGTGTACCAAACCTTCAACTCCAGCTGAAATTTCAACAAAAGCACCGTAATCAGCAATAACCATTACCTTTCCTTTTACTTTATCTCCAACTTGAAGTTTTTCATCCAACGCATCCCAAGGATGAGCAGATAATTGTTTTAAACCTAATGCGATACGTTTCTTCTCATTATCGAAATCAAGAATAACCACATTAATTTTTTGATCCAATTGAACAATTTCTTCCGGATGATTGATTCTTCCCCAAGAAAGATCTGTAATATGAACCAAACCATCAACTCCTCCAAGGTCAATAAACACGCCATAAGAAGTGATATTTTTAACTGTTCCTTCTAATACTTGACCTTTTTCTAATTTAGAAATAATTTCTTTTTTCTGTAACTCAAGTTCCGCTTCGATAAGCGCTTTATGTGAAACAACTACGTTTTTAAATTCATTATTGATTTTAACGACTTTAAATTCCATTGTTTTACCAACATAAATATCGTAATCACGAATTGGTTTTACATCAATTTGTGAACCAGGTAAAAAGGCTTCGATACCAAATACATCAGCAATTAAACCACCTTTTGTACGACATTTAACATATCCTTTAATAACTTCATTTGTTTCAAGAGCTTTATTAACACGCTCCCAAGATTTCATCGAACGCGCTGTTTTATGCGAAAGTATTAGTTGTCCGTTTTTATCTTCTTGACTTTCAACATAAACTTCTACTTTATCGCCAACTTTCAAATCTGGATTGTACCTAAATTCAGAAAGAGATACAACTCCATCTGATTTGAACCCAATGTTTACGACTACTTCTTTTGAATTTTTGGTTACTACTATTCCATCAACAATTTGATTTTCAGCAATTGAAGTTAATGTTTTTTCATAAACCGATTCTAATTTTTCTCGTTCTTCTTTCGAATAGCCGTCTTGTTTTTTTCCGACAATGTTCCAATCAAAATTTTCGAGAGTGATGTTTGCAGTTTCTACTGCACTTGTTTGTTGTTCTGCCATTTTGGCTTTAAGTTGTGCTTATCAATTATTCGGTAAGGTTTTGATGATAAGCGGATTAAACATACTTGCACACCGACAAATGCAAGTTTTTTAGTTACGCCCATAAACTTTACGGGAGCGCAAAGGTACAATATTTTTGGAAGAATTATGCGGCTTTTAAAAAATATTTTTTTAACCCTAGTATAACCTATTTATTTTTTAGGAAGATTAAAAATAACGGGCAATGAAAAAGGCACAGATTCTCGCTCAGCAGTTTGCCAACCTTTCATCATTTTAATAACTCGTATTGCTTCTTCATCACAACCATAACCTAATCCATGACGAACTACAACATCACTTACTGTACCATCTCGGTTTATCCTAAAATCAACATAAACCGTTCCTGAAATTTTGTTTTTTAAGGCTTCATCGGGATAATGTATGTTTTCAAAAATAAATTGAAGCGCTGCTCCTATTCCACCGAGATATTTAGGTGCAAGTTTCAAAGGATACATTTTTGGATGTTTGCTTTGACCAGAAGTATCTTGAACTGTTTTTGTTGCGGTTATTGAAACAGAATCTTTAGTTGAACTGTTTTCTTTTTGAACAATTTCAGTGGTTTTATTATTGGAGATTGTATTTACACTACTTGAAGAATCTTTATTTTCTGAATTTGTCGGAATTACTTTATTGTTACTGCAAGCTGCAAAAAATAAAATATTCATTATAATAAAATAATATTTTCCCATGACGAATTATAAATTATTTTTTCTTGAATTGTTCAGCAACCACCAATTCCTTTGATCCAGCTGTATAAGTATAAAAACCTTTTCCAGATTTAACTCCTAAATGTCCAGCAGTTACCATATTTACCAATAATGGACAAGCAGCATATTTTGGATTTCCAAAACCATCGTGCAATACATTTAATATGGATAAACAAACATCTAAACCTATAAAATCTGCCAATTGAAGCGGTCCCATCGGATGCGCCATTCCTAATTTCATAACGGTATCAATTTCATAAACACCAGCAACGCCTTCAAATAAAGTTATAATTGCTTCATTAATCATCGGCATTAATATTTTATTTGCCACAAATCCCGGATAATCATTTACTTCAACAGGAACTTTATTTAAATTTACTGATAAATTCATAATCAGTTCAGTAACTTTATCAGAAGTAGAATATCCTCTAATAATTTCCACTAATTTCATTACTGGAACCGGATTCATAAAATGCATTCCAATAATTTTATCTGGTCGTTTTGTAACAGAAGCAATTTTAGTAATAGAAATGGAAGAAGTATTGCTTGCCAAAATGGTTTCCGCTGAGCAAATTTTATCTAACTCTTTAAATATTGAAAGTTTAATATCCATGTTTTCAGTAGCAGCTTCTACCACTAAATCTACATTTTTAACGCCATCTGCTAAAATGGTAAATGTTTTTATATTTGAAAGTGTGTTATTCTTATCACTTTCGGTAATGCTGCCTTTTGACAACATTCTATCTAAATTTTTTGTGATAGTAACAAGGGCTTTATTCAAAGCATCTTGTGAAATATCAATTAACGAAACGTTAAACCCGTTTTGAGCAAATGTGTGCGCAATGCCATTTCCCATTGTTCCTGAACCAATAACTGCAATATTTTTCATAATTTATTTTTTGATTGCCAAAGATAAAAGCAATTTACGAACGAAAAAAAAATTGTGGAATTTTATTTTCCTCGTCCTTGAACTACAATAATTACTGTGTAGATAAGTATCTTAAAATCAACGCCCAGCGACATATTTTCAATGTAAATAATATCGTATTTCAATCGCTCTACCATTTCATCTACATTTTCAGCATAACCATATTTTACTTGTCCCCAAGACGTAATTCCCGGACGAACTGAATGTAAATGCTTGTAATGTGGCGCTTTTTTTACTATTTGATCAATAAAAAATTGGCGTTCAGGACGTGGACCAACAATAGACATTTCGCCTATAAGTACATTATAAAACTGAGGAATTTCATCTAAACGAACTTTTCTTAAAAACTTTCCGACTTTTGTAATCCGACTATCATTTTTGCTGGAAAGTGCTGGTCCTTGCGATTCTGCATCCACATACATAGACCTAAATTTGTGAATCATAAATGGTTTTCCTCCAAAACCAATACGTTTATGACTGTAAAAAATAGGACCTTTAGAACTGGCTTTTACCGCAATTGCAATGAGCAAATAAATGGGTGAAAAAACAATCAATACAAACAAAGAAATAGTGATATCTAAAAAACGTTTGGTAGATTGTTGCCATGCAGGCATTCGCTCGCGCGAAATTTCGATTAGTGGCGCTCCAAAAATAGCCGTCATTTTTACCGATCCAGATAAAATATCGTACATATCTGGAATAATTTTAGAAATAACCTTAGAGTCTTCTATTTCATTAATTATACTGCGAATAGCTTCATGTTCAGATGATTCGATGGCAATGATTACTTCTTCTATCGCTTTTTCGGAAATTATTTTTTTTATGTCGCTAAACTCACCTA
>DATLTG010000005.1:0-3968 GCA_035533735.1 Bacteroidia bacterium | reverse complement strand
AAAGCGTGATGCACGGCTTTTTCACTCAAACAAAAAACTGTTTCTTCTTTTGATGAAATGATTCCGGCACCATAAATTTTCAAAAAATTATTTTCTCTAATGAGTCCGAACTCAATGGTAAACCAATAAATTTTTCCTAATAATTCGAATGTTTTCGGATCATTTGCATACTTGAGTGCAATCTCGCTGATGCCTTTAAAAAAATCAACATACGCTTGATTACTCAACAAAGGAACGTGCCCGAACACATCATGAAACATATCAGGTTCTTCTAAATAATCCAATTGTTCCATTGTTCGTAACCAACAAGTTGCTGTAAATTTTTTATGCGATAAATACATAAAAAAATCATTTTGCGGACTGATATTCGGAACCACTTTCAATTCCCATCCAGTAATGGAATGCAACAAATTATTTACTTCCGAAAATGCTGGAATTTTATCTCCCGAAAAATTTATTTTTTCAATGGCTTTTAAATATTCTTCCGAAACAATTGGTTTTAAAATTTCCATTTGTCTATTGAATAATATTTTCCAAACTAAAAAATCTTGCGAAGTATAGTTTTTGTAAATCTGTTCAGTCGGTCTGTTAGCACTCATTTTTATAAAATTTGTTGGATTGATTTTAATTGTTTGCAAAGCAATGTGCTTTCATCAAAATTTAATGTTTGTTGTCCATCACTGGCAGCTTCTTCCGGAATTTCATGCACTTCGTAAATTACGCCATCTGCTCCAGCAACAGTTGCTGCCAAAGCAATTTTACTAACATAACTTCTAATTCCAACTCCGTGCGAAGGATCCGCAATTACAGGCAAATGCGATTTATCTTTCAACACCTGAATCGCATTTATATCAAACGTATTTCTATACGCATTTTCAAACGTGCGAATTCCACGCTCGCATAAAATTAATTTTTCATTTCCTGCACTAAAAATATATTCTGCCGATTGTAGTAATTCATCAATGGTTCCGCTCATTCCGCGTTTTATCAAAACGGGTTTATCTACTTCGCCTAAAGCATCTAACAAATTGAAATTTTGGGAATTACGCGCGCCCACTTGAAACACATCTACGTAATCATACATCTCACTAATCTGAGAAAGTTCCATCACTTCTGTGATAATTTTCATTCCATTTTCTCTGCAAATACGCGAAAACATTTTCAAACCTTCAATTCCCAAACCTCTGAATGCGTAAGGAGAACTGCGTGGTTTAAAAACGCCACCTCGCATAATCCGAATATTATTTTGCTTTAAATGCGTTACAATATTTTGTACTTGATTTTCATTTTCTATCGAACACGGACCAGCCATAATCGTTAAATCATTTCCACCAATTACAACTCCATCGCCCAAATCAACACTGCTGTAATTTACTTTCCATTTTCGCGAAACCAATTTATAACTATCCGAAACACGATGTACATCCCTTACGCCATCTATGTTTCCGATTAAGCGAATGTCAAAATCATTTTTTCCAATGCAAACTAAATAATTTGCAAACTGCGTATTTACTTCGGCAACTTTATATTGCATATTTTTTATGGCTGTAAAAATTTCTGCTTTTTGTTTTTCCGAAACTTTTTTTTCTAATTGAATAATCATCTTTTTTATTTTTTGGGCGTTCCCTTTTCAGGTCGCGCTTTTCGTTTCAAGTCCTCGTAAAACTGCGGGCTTTCCACTACAATCGCTAACGCAATTATTTTTTACTATTTTAATTTCTCTTTCTCAAGTATAGAATTCATAAAATTTTCAATAGCAAATTCTGTATTTTTATTTTCCGATAAAGCATTAATAAATGCACTTCCGATAATGGCTCCGTTAGTGTATTTACAAACATTTTCAAACGTTTCTCTATTGGAAATTCCAAAGCCAGCAAGCAACGGATTTTTTAATTTATAAGAGGCTACTTTCTCAAAATAGTTATTCTGTTCCTCCGAAAAATTATTTTTTGAACCTGTTATTCCCGAAGTAGCCACCAAGTAAATAAAGGCATCCGACAAATTATCTATTTCTAAAATTCGTTCTTTAGAAGTATCAGGTGTTATCAAAAAAATATTTTTTACGTTGTATTTTTTAAATAAATGTTTGTAATCCAATTCATATTCTCTCATCGGTAAATCAGGTAAAATCAAGGCATCGAAACCATTTTCAGCAGCGCGTTTCAAAAATTTTTCTGCACCATATTGCAACAAAGGATTAAAATAACCCATCAACACAATTGGCAACGAAACGTGTTTACGCATCTCTTTTGTTTGCTCAAAAAGCAAATCTAAATTCATCCCGTTTTGCAAAGCAATTTCGCTACTGTGTTGTATTACCAGACCATCAGCCAAAGGATCGGAAAATGGAATTCCTACTTCAATCATATCCGCTCCATTTTTTTGAAGTGCCGATAAAACATCCATTGTCGCATTTAATTCAGGGAAACCTGCCGTAAAATAAACAGACAGAATATTTTTTTTCTTTTGTTCAAATAATTCTTTTATCCGATTCATATTATTGGTTTTGTAATTGAACTTTATTTTCTTGTAAATCCATATATTTCATATACGTTTCTAAATCCTTATCACCACGTCCACTCAGGTTTACAACAATAATTTCTTTCTCTGAAAAATTATTTTTTTCGAGCACAGCTAAAGCATGAGAACTTTCTAAAGCTGGAATAATTCCTTCTAGTTTACACAATTGAAAAGCCGCTTTTAAAGCTTCTTCATCAGTAATACTTACATATTCAGCGCGTTTGGTTTCGTTTAAATGTGCGTGTAAAGGACCAATTCCTGGATAATCCAATCCGGCAGAAATACTATACGGTTCTGTAATTTGTCCGTATTTATCTTGCATCAACATTGTTTTGCAAGCATGAATGACACCGGAATTTCCAATGGCTAAAGTTGCCGCAGTATGCCCCGTTTCAATTCCTTTTCCAGCAGCTTCCACACCAATTAATCGCACAATTTCATCATCCCAAAAATGATAAAAAGCTCCGGCAGCATTACTTCCTCCTCCAACACACGCAATAATTATATCAGGATTTTCTTTGCCCGTTTTTTCTTTCAATTGTTTTTTTATTTCTTCACTGATAACGGATTGAAAACGCGCTACCATATCTGGATACGGATGTGGACCAACCACCGAACCAATAATGTAATGTGTGTTTTGCGAATTATTTATCCAATCACGAATTGCCTCGTTGGTTGCATCTTTGAGCGTTTTACTTCCGCACAAAGCGGGAATAACTTTTGCCCCCAAAATTTTCATACGTGCTACATTTGACGCTTGACGTTTAATATCTACTTCACCCATATAAACAACACATTCCAAATTCATTAAAGCGCAAACAGTGGCAGTTGCAACGCCATGCTGACCAGCTCCAGTTTCAGCAATAATGCGCGTTTTACCCAAACGTTTCGCCAATAAAATTTGTCCGATGGTATTGTTTATTTTGTGCGCACCTGTATGATTTAAGTCTTCGCGTTTTAAATAAATAGTGGTTTTATATTTTTCAGATAAACGTTTTGCTAAGTACAAAGGCGTTGGTCTGCCTACATAATCTCGCAAAAGATTGGAAAATTCTTTTTGAAATTCAGCTTCCTGAATTATTTTTAAATACTTTTTTTGAAGTTCTTCTACATTTTTATGCAACAATTCCGGAATAAAAGCACCACCAAAATTTCCGTAATAACCAAATTCATCTACATTATAATTCATTTTCTTGTCGTTTTAATTGTAACATTTTTAGTTTAGCAATATCTTTTATTCCAGGTTCCAATTCAAAGCCACTGTTTACATCTATTGTCATTAGATATTGGTTTTCAGATGTTAGATTTATTATTTCCTCTACATTTTTTAAATTGAAGTTGTTTAAAGTCCCATTTTAGGGGAATTTATTAAAAATCGTTTTTTGATAAAATCCCAATAGTATCTGAGTATTGTAAAGCAATGCTATTTACTATTGGGGAAAAAAAAT
>DATLTG010000004.1:0-8223 GCA_035533735.1 Bacteroidia bacterium | reverse complement strand
AAAACAGACAAATTCGCGGCTTATACGATGGAACTGATTCAACCGATGTAAACCGCATGATTGTTGATATTGATTTGCTCCTAAAATCGTACGCACCAAAACAATGAGCCAACACGCTTCGTTAAAAATTTCTGCTTTAAGCGATTGGCTTCCTGATGCCTCATTGCCTTTGTTAATTGCTGGTCCGTGCGGAGCAGAATCCGAAAAACAAGTTTTGGAAACCGCTATTGCATTAAAAAAAAATACAAATACACGCATTTTTAGAGCCGGTATTTGGAAACCACGTACACGTCCAAATTCATTTGAAGGAGCAGGTTCCATTGGTTTGCAATGGCTCAAAAAAGTAAAAGCCGAAACGGGATTTTTAACTGCCGTTGAAGTTGCCAATGCGCAACACGTTCGAGAAGCAATAAACGAAGGTGTAGATATTTTATGGATTGGTGCGCGAACTTCAGTTAATCCATTTTCTGTTCAGGAAATTGCGGATGCGCTGATTGGCATTAATATTCCGGTGATGATAAAAAATCCGGTAAATCCTGATATTCAATTATGGATTGGCGCTTTGGAAAGAATTAATCAAGCCGGAATTACTAAGTTAATTGCTATTCACAGAGGTTTTTCATCTTTCAAAAAAACAAAATACCGTAACGATCCGCAATGGCAAATTCCCATTGAATTAAAAATTTTATTTCCTGATTTGCCAATTATTTGTGATCCAAGTCATATTTGCGGCAAAAAAAATTTATTAGCAAGTATCGCCCAAAAGGCTTTGGATATGGACATGAGCGGCTGGATGATTGAATCTCACATTCATCCCGAAAAAGCATTGAGCGATTCTGAACAACAAATTACTCCTTTAGAATTAAGCGCTTTAGTGAATTCCTTAATTGTAAAAAAGCCCAACTCTCACAATAAAGAATTTAAAAACAGGTTGGAGCAACTAAGGATCTTAATTGATGAAATTGATGATGAACTTTTTCAATCGCTTGCCAAACGAATGGAAATTGCAGAAGAAATTGGCGCATACAAACGCGATAACAATGTAACCGTTTTGCAAATTAAAAGATGGGAAAATATTTTAACTCGTCAGCTAAAAATGGCTGAATCATTGGGTTTAAGTGAAGATTTTATCAAAGAAATATTGGAAGCGATACACAAAGAATCCATCCAAAAACAAATCCAAATTGTAAATAAAATTTCGATAACGGATTTGTCCTAAAGGATACCTTTCAGTAAAAAAATAGTTTTTTAAGCATGGAAAAACGTTGGGAATTAAAAAAACCGGGCGATAAAACGCAGGTGAAAAATTTATCCGAAAAACTCGGCATTGATGATGTAACGGCTAATTTATTAGTACAAAGAGGCGTTAAAAATTATGACGAAGCAAAATATTTTTTTCGTCCACAATTGTCGTTTTTACATCCTCCGTTTTTGATGAAAGATATGGACAAAGCCATTTCTCGCATTGAAACTGCTATCGTGAAAAAAGAAAATATTTTAATTTATGGCGATTACGATGTGGATGGAACAACCGCTGTGGCATTGGTTTACACGTTTTTCAAAAAAATAATTTCGCACATTGATTATTACATTCCCGATCGTTATTCAGAAGGTTACGGCATTTCTTTTTCTGCTATTGACTTTGCCGAAAAAAATAATTTTTCGCTCATCATCGCGCTCGATTGCGGCATAAAAGCGAATGATAAAATAGATTACGCAAACAAAAAAAAGATTGATTTTATTATTTGTGATCATCATCGTCCTGGCAATGAAATTCCCAATGCTGTTGCAGTTCTCGATCCAAAACGCAGCGATTGTAATTATCCGTTTGACGAGCTTTCGGGTTGCGGAATTGGTTTTAAATTAATTCAAGCTTACGCTGAAAAAAATAATTTTTTAGAAAGTGATTTGCTTCCGTATTTAGATTTAGTTGCTATCAGCATTGCAGCTGATATTGTTCCGATTGTTGGCGAAAACAGAATACTCGCTCACTTCGGTTTGAAACAATTAAACGCTTCGCCAAGAGCGGGAATAAAAGCCATTTTGCAATTAAATAATGTGAAAAAAGAAATCTCCATTACGGAAATTGTATTTATAATCAGTCCGCGCATAAACGCTGCAGGTCGTATGGAAAGCGGAAATAAAGCTGTTGAATTATTAATTTCGGAAGGCGAAGAAATTGCATTAAACTCCGGACGAAACATTAATATTACCAATACAGAACGCAAAAATCTGGACACACTAATTACGCGCCAAGCACTTGATATGATTGAAGAAGATGCGGAAATGATGCAACGCAAAACAACCGTTCTTTTTCATCCCGAATGGCACAAAGGCGTTATCGGAATTGTGGCTTCGCGCTTGATTGAAAAGTATTATCGTCCAACAGTTATTCTTACCGAATCATCAGGAAAAGCAACCGGTTCAGTAAGGTCTGTGAAAGATTTTGATGTGTATAATGCCATTGAAAAATGCAGCGATTTATTGGAACAATTTGGCGGACATAAATATGCTGCCGGCTTAACTTTGAAACTCGAAAACGTAAAAATTTTTAGTGATCGTTTTGAAAAGATAGTTTCCGAAAGTATTGAAGAGAAGCTATTAACGCCCGAAATAGAAATTGATGCAGCAATAAATTTAGAAGCTATTACACCTAAATTTTTTCGATTGATAAATCAATTTGCGCCATTTGGTCCGCAAAATATGGCGCCTATTTTTACGACAAAAAATGTAATGTGCGCAGGAAATCCAAGTATTGTAGGCACTACTCATTTAAAATTTAATGTTGCAGATAATGACTCTCCAAAAAATAATTTTTCGGTAATTGCTTTTAATATGGCACATAAAATTTCGGAGATTTCTGAAAAAAAATCCTTTGATATCTGTTATTCCATTGAAGAAAATGAGTGGAATGGCAATGTTTCCTTACAATTGGTGATAAAGGATATCAGAGCGTAAAAAATTATTTTGTGTTTTTCTTTCAAATAATATTAGCTTATTTTTATAAGCTATAAAAATAAGGTGGCGACAAGTGTTCAGCAAGAACTTTAACAATTATCAACATACGGAAAACTTACTACCTTTTTGACTACTTTTATTCCAAAATTCTAACTCCCGTAAATGGAAAACAATCCTACAATAGATTTAGTATTAGAAGACTTAATAAGCCGCGTTTCAAAAAATGGTGTTCAAAGGTCTATCAAGCCTGCGTTCAGGACAAGTGACTTCATATTATATAATGACGACAGCTTAGAAATTATGAGTCGTTTTCCAGCAAATTATGTGGACATGATATTTGCCGATCCGCCTTATATGTTATCAAATGACGGATTTTCATGCCAAAATGGACGCATGGTAAGTGTAAACAAAGGCAAGTGGGATAAATCAAAAGGCTTTGATGATGATTTAAAATTTCATGAGACTTGGATTAACGAATGTAAAAGAATTTTAAAACCCGAAGGAACAATTTGGATTAGTGGAACATATCACAGCATTTATCAATGTGGTTTCTTGCTTCAAAAAAATGGCTTTCATATTCTGAATGACATCGCTTGGTTTAAGCCAAACGCTGCTCCAAATTTAAGTTGCAGATTTTTTACGGCATCTCATGAAACACTTTTGTGGGCAAGAAAAGAGAAAGCTGCAAAGCATCATTTTGACTACAAAGCAATGAAGAATGGTCGTTTCCCCGAAGATAATATTAAAAAGCCTGATACCCAAATGCGTTCTATTTGGAGTATACCAACTCCTGCACCAAGTGAAAAAGAATTTGGGAAACATCCAACACAAAAACCTATTGCGCTGCTTACTCGAATTGTTTTGGCTTCTACAAAACCAGGAGACTTAATTCTTGATCCATTTAATGGCGCAGGTACAACAGGAATTGCAACAACTCTTATCGGCAAAAGAAAGTATATCGGTTGCGACCTTAATAAAGAATACATCGATCTGACAGTAAAAAAATATAAAAAGATAAAAAATCAAAATCTACTTTTTGAAGACTAAATGATACGCAAAGGAAAAGGTGGAGGGAACACCAAAACAGGACTTATATTTGAAGGTAAAACAGATCTTTCAACTTTCTTAAATACTCAAAAGAATTATAAAGTTATTGATGGCACTGTTTATTATAAGAAAAAAGAAGTTGCACAAATTTTCAAGAAGCACGGCTTTTATTCATTCATTGAAGCAAAAGGTATTGATTGGAAAACTATTGTTTCTAAAAAACTTTTGCCAGACGATAGTATTTATGTAATCGTAAATAACACTCTTTTTATTATTGAATGTAAGTGGCAACAAGTTCCAGGATCTGTTGACGAGAAATTGCAAACCTGTGATTTTAAAAAGAAACAATATCAAAAATTATTAACTCGACTAAATATTGAAGTTGAATACATTTATTTATTAAGCGACTGGTTCAAAAAGAAAGAATACAAGGACGTATTAGATTATATTTTAAGCGTTAGATGTTATTACTATTTTGAATATGTTCCGTTATATAAACTTGGACTTCCAGTGCCCACCAAATAATTATTGCTAATAATTTAAAATAAATGTTCAAAAAAATAATTTTATTCTTTGGATTGATTTCGTTGAGCAGTTGTTTTTTTATTGCAAAAACTATTTACTGAATAAAATCTCCGAAACCGGAAACGCCTGAAAAAATAAGTAATTGGTTGTCGAAAAGACATTTGCCAATAGATTCGCTAACGCTTGATTCCAGCGTTATGAGTCCTTATGAACATGGTGGAAAAGTAAATTTTACATATAGTCCAAAACTCGAAATTTATTCGCCACCCCCCATAATAAAATTGATTCCTTTGCTTTTTCGTGTTTTACTAATTCACGAAACTTGGTTTCAAAAAGTTTCTTTTGTTCAGCCGTTAATTTAGGTTTGCTCATATTTTATCTCTTGTAATAAAAATAAATAATAATGATTGTTCATTTTCGGATGTAACTTTTATGGTATTCCCCCTTACGCCCATATCTTTAAAATATTCCTGAATTATTATTGCATTTGTTATAAAGCTGACTTCCCAAAATACAAAATCCTTATACTTTTTGTTCTTTCTTAATTATGAAATATCCTCTTTATTTGTTATGCCACAGTACCAATTAATGGGCGTAATTTTATCGTCAAATTTAGTTATATGGTTTTTTATGGCTCTCTTTATTGCGCCTATCTGGTATGGATTTACAATTCTGATGTGTTTAAACTCCATTTTTTCTCCTAAAATAATAGGAGATAAAAGTACAAAAAATAAAATAACCCTAATTTTACTTGTTTTCTTTTCATTTTTGGTCGGACAGGTATATAATTACCTGTTCTTACCAACAAGCAAAAATTGTTCGTAGATTGCAGGTGAAATAACACCTGCAATGGCAAAAAACTCGAACTGTATATGAAAAAAAATCTTTTATTAAGTTTAATAATAATAGGTATATGCTCTTGTGGTAAAAAGAATAAGGGCAAGAATGGAAACATTACTGCTGATTCTATTTTCGCAAAATATGTAAAAGCATTGGGAGGAACGGATAATCTCCGAAACATCAAAACATCAATTTCTTCAAAGAAATCCTATGTAAATGGAAAATATTTTTGTACTACTACAATTTACATTCACTACCCCGATAAAGTTGCAATTCAATATGATTACTCTAATGGATTACATTCCTTAATTCGATTCGATGGAAAAGAAGGAACGCAAATTACCCCATCAGGCCAAACAATTAAGCTGAACCAAGATGTAGAATCTTTAAAACAAATAGCTTATTTGTTCCCAGAATTATATTACATCGACAACAAGTACACATTTAAAATCGCAAGTGAAAACAAGCAAGATTATGAAATTAAAATATCTAAAGGTAAATTTAGTACATCTTATTTTATCGATAAGTCGACTTTTTTAGTAACAAAAGTGAAAAATGAAAATTCAGAAACTTTTACAATCAAAGACACGATTATTTCAGGAATAGAAATGCCTTATATTTCTAAAACGCTTGTATTTTCATATCCTAAAGACACTGTTGTAAATTCATACCAGTTGTATAAATTAAATACCGCAATTAATGACACAGTTTTTAATACTAGAAAATAGATAAAATTGGTAGTGTTTTATTACATTTGCTAAAAGTTTTGTGACGATTACTTTCCACGAAAAATGATATGAAAAGGTACGCTTTAAAATTAAAAATGTTGAATGCTAAATGTTAAATTGAAAAACGCACGTTGGCAATGAAAGCATACGATGCCGAGCAGCTTGTGTGTTAGCATTTATGCTTTCTTGATTTTTTGTTTCTTTTTCGTCAAGGAAAAAGAAATTAAGAAAAGATAAAAATAGTTTAAACTCCTTCGAGAAGATTCTGAATCAAGTTTGGAATGACGGCTTTGAAAAAATAATTTTTCAAACGCCATTATCTACGGTGTTGTTTGTGGTGAATAATTTTAGAATGTTTGTTGTGTTCGCTCGATTTTCCGGAAGAATCGTTAACTGTTAAAAACCACGCAAATGCAATAACGGCAATAAACCCAACGCCAATTGCAATGGCAGTATATAATGAAATTTGAGATTGACCGCCACCTGTAGCTGTTGTTGCTGCAGTTTCTGTTGCTTGTGCTAAAAATGAGCTTGTAAAAAGTAATAAAACAAAAAGAATAACTCTTTGTTTAATTGAATTCCACCTGTGAAATTCAAGGAATAAAGAATTTGTTTTCATAATTTATGTTTTAAGTATAGATTAAATATAGACATTTAAACATCTCTGAAATTTTACCCATCCCAACCTTCCACAATGTAAAGGTAGAAAAAAAATAGCTGTAAAACAATGGCTATCAAATAAATTAACCACCAACTGGAATTATTTATTGTATTATGAGCTTTCCTGTTTTTATTATTTGTGTACCAGCTTCGATTTTATATATATAAATGCCATTTTCTAAATTTTCACGATTGATAGTACAAATGGCTTTATTATGAATGTATTTCTCCATTACTTGTTTCCCCAGTACATTATATATTGTTATAACATATTCTGACTGTTTAGTTTTACTATCAATTTGCAAGGTAGTGGAAATTGTAAATGGATTAGGGTAAATAGTAACCGCTGTTGAATTATACAGTTCATTTATTGATGCCGGGCTTGTCCCATATATATATGTAGTTCCTGATTTTCCAGCATACCACCCTAACCCTGTACTTTTCATAGATATTGACTCGATGTCGTTTGTTGTGTTGCTAGGCTGAGTTGTCCAAGTTGTTCCTCCGTCATTTGTTATCTCGATATCACCTCCCGCACCTACTGCCCATCCACTGGTTGACGTTACAAAAGTTATATCAAAGATGTGGTTAACAGTAGGAACAGTAACGGTAGTCCAAGTTACTCCGCTGTTAATGGTTTTAATCATTAATCCATTTGAACCTACTACAAAAGCAGAGGTTGCACTAAGTGCGAATACACTAAAATTATCTTGTGAAGGAATTGGACTGGTTTGCAATGTCCATGTTGTTCCTCCATTTACAGTATGGACAATTACTCCATTTGGTCCAACCGCCCATCCGTTATTGGCATCGGCAAAATGAATCGAGAAAAGGTGATCTGGGGAATTACTTACTTCCTGTGTCCATGTCGCCCCTCCGTTTGTGGTTTTAATAATATATCCATTTTGACCACAAATCCATCCTGTGGTAGCATTTATAAAAAAAACGTCATTTAGAATCACTGGAAGCGTGTCGTTAGGAGTCCATGTATTACCTCCGTTTGTAGTTGTGAGTATTGCTCCATTGCCAGAAATAAGGTATTTTCCTACTACAATACCGTTTGTAGTACTAAAGAAATGGCTTGAACGAAGTTGATAGTAATTTGATCCCAGACTTTGGTTTGTCCATGTTACTCCCTGATCGACAGTTTTTTTAATAACAGGTCCGATAAAAAGTGCACCATTCATTGAATCGGCCAAAGCCCAACCAGTGTTATTATCTACAAAATTTATATTATTGAAATTTGCAAGAGTTTGTGGATTTTCCTTCCACCATGATTGAGCTCTAGTATTTAAGTTAAATATTGCAATAAATAGTAATGCTGTTAATGTTTGATTGAAGATTCGTGTTTTCATAATATTATTTTTTAGTTTAGTTTCTACTTACAAGATGGAGTTTTATATAATGGTTGCATAATTATTTTAAATAGGTACAGTCTGTGATTTATTTAACCCAAATTTTATCA
>DATLTG010000003.1:0-5797 GCA_035533735.1 Bacteroidia bacterium | reverse complement strand
TACAATTCAGGAATTTCATCTGGACTATCTTGTAAATCAGCATCCATAGTAATTACTACATCGCCTACGCAAGTTTCAAAACCTACGTGAAGAGCGGCAGATTTACCGTAATTTCTGCGCATTTTAATTCCTTTTATATTCGGATTAATTTCAGAAATAGACAATATTTTTTCCCACGATTTATCTTTACTTCCATCGTCAATCAACAATACTTCGTACGAAAAATTATTTTTTTGCATCACACGTGCAATCCATTCACATAATTCACTCAAGGATTCTTCCTCGTTATACAAAGGAACAACTACAGAAATATTCATATCAGGCTTGTGTATCGGAAGTTTCAAAAACAGGTTTGTCTTTTTGGAGAATGGCAGCAATTATCAAAGAAATTATAAATCCTACAAAAACAAATCCAACAATTGTTAATAATGCGGATACAAATGGCGTAGCAAATATTTTTGTAACACTCATCGCCTTGTCCATTATTTCAGGTGTCATATTTGGGTTGTTGGCTAATTTAATTTGTGTTTGCTCTAATATTTTATCAATGATGTGAGGATTTATAAAACCCATATAAATATACACATACACAGCATTTATGATGGATGCAAATAAACTAATAAGTGTTCCTAATCCCAAACCACGCGCATACGAAATATAGCCTCCTGATTTTTTATCTCGAAATTGTTTCGTTCCAATAAAAATAGCTATTGCCAAAAATAAATAGGTGATATAACGTAAGCTTCCGAAAGCCATACTGGCTGACATGTACAATAAAGCAGAATATAATAAGCAAACAACTCCGGCAATAGACCCCATTATTAGTGCCGGCTTAGTAATAGAAGCTTGGTTTGTTTCCATTTAGATTTATTTTAGACGAATCAAAGATAATAATTAATGTGAAAATAAAACTTTGTAAAAATGGAGAGAAAATAGGATTCTTATTTTAATCTTCATGCCCAACAGGTTTTACATTTGTATCTATCTTTACGTTATTTTCGTTATCATTTGTGATAGAATTATTTTGTTCTTTCAACAACAAAGCATCTAAATCCGGCTGACCGGCATTTACCCAAGCGGTGTACCAATAACTGCCAACATCACTGATAGACGCGCGTAATCTGCGTTCCACCATTCCATTTAATGATTTGCTATAAGCTTCTATGTATTCTTTTGAATATTTTTTTTTGCCTTTAGCATTGTAAGTAAATTGTTCATCAGCCGGAATTTTTTTTTCCAATTCTTTTTCTAATGTTAAAACAGAATCAACTTCCGAATAACTTTCTTTCACTGCTTTCCAAGCTGTTTTTAAAGGATAATCTAAATACTTTGCGCGACCAACTAAATAATTATATTGATCCCCATACAATTCCGGAATTGCAGATTCCCAAAGCGAGTGAATACCAATTTGATGTGTAAATTGTCCGTTATAATTTGCTGTTGTATGCAATGGAACATGTGAATCTGCTACATAATGACCTAAATCAGCAGAAAGATGCAGAATTTTTTTTACATCACCTTCCTCAAAAGCGAGCGTTAAATAATATTCCATTTTATCAATGTACCAAGGAACAATTCCATAAGTATCAAGCGTATCTTCAGAATATTTGTTCACAGCCTCTTTCCAACTTTTCGGAATGGAATCAAAAGGATGCTTTCCATAATGATCAATATCTATAAAGTGGCGCGGACCTTCTTTTTTGTTTATGTACCTTCTTTTATCAGGATCAACAGAATGTTTAATAATATACGCGCTGTTTTTTTTGTAAAAATTAATCATCTGCGGAGGCAACGTATAAATTGCCATTTCTTCAATTTTTCGATGTCCGTAAAAACCCCACGAAAAAGCATTCGGAGAAACAACAATAAAAATAAGTGTGGAGAAAAAAAGGAGAAAAATTATTTTTCGCATAAAAATATAAACGTTTCAAAAAAAAATTTATTCTATATTGAATACCAACAAACATAAGCTATTTTTTATTTATAGAATGTTCCATTTTTGAAAAAATATTTTTCAAAAAAAAATTTTCGTGTAAGATTAAACTCTTTCTCTTACTTTTGCAGATTATGGCGCGCATTTTAGCAATTGATTTTGGAACAAAACGTGTAGGAATAGCTGTTACAGACGAGTTACAATTAATTGCCACTGCACTTACAACGGTTCATGCAAATGAAATTTTAGATTTTTTGAACAATTATTTAAAAACCGAAAAAGTGGAATGTATTGTAGTTGGCGAGCCGAAACAAATGAATAATACGCCTTCTCAATCTGCACAAGCAGTGGAGGCTTTTGTTAAACAATTGAAAAAAAAGTTTTCGGAAATGAAAATTGAACGAATAGACGAACGCTTTACTTCTAAAATGGCTTTAAGAACTATGATTGACGGAGGTTCATCAAAAAAAGACAGACGCAATAAAGAAACTATTGATAAAATGAGTGCAACCATTATTTTGCAATCGTATATGGAAAGTAAAAATTTTAAACACGCTTCAGAATGATTTTACCAATTGTAGCTTTTGGAAATCCGGTTTTAAAAAAATTGGCAAATGATATTGATAAGGATTATCCGAAATTGGACATCCTTATTTCTGATATGTTTGAAACAATGTATAATGCTAAAGGTGTTGGTTTAGCTGCTCCTCAAGTGGGCGTTTCTGTTCGACTTTTTATTGTGGATGCGGCACCTTTTTCAGAAGATGAAGAGAAAAAAAAGGATGTTGAATTTTTAAAAACGTTCAAAAAAATTTTTATAAATGCACAAATTGTGGAAGAATCAGGAACGGAATGGACATTTAACGAAGGTTGTTTAAGTATTCCGAAAATACGCGAAGATGTGGACAGAAAGCCTTCTATTCGCATTCAGTATTACGATGAAAATTTTAATTTTCACGATGAAAAATACAAAGGTTTGGCTGCCAGAATTATTCAACATGAATATGATCACATTGATGGAATATTATTTACCGATCACATCAATCCGTTACGAAAACGACTTTTAAAACGAAAACTAAACGACATCTCCAAAGGCAATGTGGAGGTGGATTACAAAATGAAATTTCCACTTAAAAAATAAAAAAAATGAACACATCAAAAAAAATATTTTTTTGCGTAAGCGCAGCATTCATCATCTTCGCTTCGGCTTGTAAACAAAATGGCAAACAAGCAACTGCACCTCCTGATAAAGACACATGTGTAGCGCAGATTAAAAAATTAGAGTTGAAAATGAAAGGCGAAACTCAACTCGACAATGCTACTGCAACTCAAGTAATTCAGCGTTATACCGATTTTTCAGTAGCTTTTCCGAACGATTCCAACTCGGCTGATTATTTATTTAAAGCCGGTGAAGTTTCCACAGCTATCGGAAAATATCCGCAAGCTTTGTCGTACTACCAAACCATTTGCAATAAATATCCCAACTATAAATACGTGGTGGAAAGCGTTTTTTTACAAGGTTATATTTACGATACTTTTTTGAAAGATACCGCTAAAGCGAGAACCTATTATCAAGAAGTAATTACGAAATATCCCAACGCTACTTTTGCTCAAGACGCTAAATCTGAAATTCAAAATCTTGGTAAAAGCGATGATGAATTGGTAAAAGAGTTTGAAGCAAAAGACAAAAAACAAATTGAAAAGGCTTCGAAAAAATAATTTTTCGCAAAATTTTTTTTTCAATTTCTGCCCTTGTTGGTATTCTCACCAACAAGTAAAAGCCGTTTTGATTGCAGGTGAAATAACTCCTGCAATGGCAAAAAACTGTTAGGAGAAATGAAAATTCAACTTGAAAAATATAATCCTGACTGGACAACTATTTATAAAGACATTGAAGCTGATCTTAGGCACTCCATATCTTTTTTAAATCCTAAAATTGAACATATTGGTAGCACGTCAATTGTTGACATGAAATCAAAACCGATTATTGACATTCTTGTTGGAATTCATGAACAAGATCAACTTGACAATGTTGTTGAACCATTGACACGTAAAGGTTACATATATTACGAAAAATATAATTCAGTAATGCCCTATAGACGCTTCTTTGTTAAGCTAAAAAACAAGCCCGATTTTTTAATTTCAAAAGTTTATTGCGAAAAGGACGAAGTGCCTAACGAATTAAATGACTATAGATTAGCTCATATTCATGTATTGGAATACAATTCATATCACTGGAAAAGACATATTGCTTTTAGGGAATATTTGAAAATTCACACAGACATTAAGAATGAATATCAGAAAATGAAAATACAATTAAGTGTTTTGGAATGGCGAGATGGAAATGAATACAATAATGCGAAGAATGAGTTTATTAAACGGACTGAGAAAAAAGCTATCGAATGGTATGATGAAAAGAACAACAGCAACTAATATGGATTTTGCGCAACGTTTCAAAATGACGCTGTTTAGTAATTGATAATGAAGAATTGATAATCAATTCAAAATAACTTTCCAACTTTTAACTCTTTTCCCTCGCACAGATTCTGAATCAAGTCCAGAATGACGGCTTTCAGAAAAATTTTTTTGAAACACAAGTCATTTTCAATTATCAATTTTTCATTCTGCATTTATTTTCTGCAGATTCCGAATCAAGTTCGGAATGACTCCAAACTATCAACATAAAACGAAATTGAAAACCCTAAAGGTTTTAAAAACCTTTAGGGTTTAGTTTGCAAAATACAATTGTAGTTTAAGCTGAAAAATTAAAACCCAGTTAATTCAAAGCAGCCGTAATCAATTCGGCTAATTCAATACCGATACGTTCTTGCGCTTCTTCAGTTGCAGCACCAATATGTGGCGTTAATGCAATTTTAGGATGTGTTAAAATTTCTTTTTTCGGATGCGGTTCGTTTTCAAAAACATCCAATGCGGCATGTGCTACTTTCCCAGAATTAAGTGCGTTAATTAAATCTTGTTCATCAATAACTCCACCACGAGAAGCATTTACCAAGCAAACGCCATTTTTCATTTGTGCGATTTCTTTTTCAGTAATCATTTTTCCGCCCGGAACATGAAGTGTAATAAAATCACTGTTTTTCAAAAGCTCTTCTAAAGCAACTGTTTTTATGGTTACATTTATTTTTTCAATTCCTTGAATTTCCAACATCAAATTAGCTTCTTTCATAAAAGGATCATACGCCAACACCTTCATTCCGTTGCCAAGTGCAATTTTAGCAACAGCCTGACCGATGCGTCCGAAACCAATAATACCTATGGTTTTACCTTTTAATTCAATTCCTTTTGCATATTTTTTTTTGAGTACATCAAACTGCGTATCGCCATTAACAGGCATTTGACGATTTGCATCGTAAAGAAAACGTGCCATTCCAAACAAATTAGCAAACACCAATTCCGCTACCGAATGCGAAGATGCCGCAGGCGTATTAACTACTTGAATACCTTTATTTCTGGCATATTCCACATCAATATTATCCATTCCAACTCCACCTCTACCAATTATTTTTAAATTCGGACAAGCATCAATAACTTCTTTACGAACCTTTGTAGCACTGCGAACCGTTAAGCCGATATAATTATTTTCGTTAATGGCTTTTGCCAAATTTTCCTGCGCTACCTTTTCGGTGATAACAATAAAACCGGCTTTTTCCAATAAAGCTTTTCCTTGAGCGTCAATGCCATCGTTGGCAAGAATTTTTTTCATAAAAAATATTTTTTATTTTAAATTATGATATACATTTTGCACATCATCGTCTTCTTCTAATTTTTCTACCAAATTCAACACTTCTTGTTGTTGTGCTTCGTTCAATTCGGTAGTTGTTGTAGGAATTCGTTCTAATTCTG
>DATLTG010000002.1:0-8075 GCA_035533735.1 Bacteroidia bacterium | reverse complement strand
ATCAGAATATGGCACTGGGGAACAGTTTTACTCATTTCAGGTTCATTAATTACTGTGTTTATAGCAAAAGTTATTTTGAATAGAAAAAATAGCATTTTGGCAATTCAAGATAATTTACAAAAAAATAACATCAGAATAACTTCCGATCAAGCAAAATCATTAGCAGGTGAGTTTAACGATATGATTTGGAAATGGCACATCTATATTGGATATGTGCTTGCGTTTTTAGTTCTTTTTAGAATCATCATTGAATTTATACACCCAAAAAATAAAAAAGTAATATTCTTACTAAAAAATTCTTTCAAATATCTAAAAATAAATCCTTTAAATAAGGCTGAGACGAAACATTATATACTTGTTAGATGTATTTATATTCTTTTCTATATTTCAATTACTATACAGGCTATTACAGGATTATTTATGGCTTATGCCGATGGTAAAAAAGATTTAAGAGAATTTAGACACTTTGCAAGCAACATACATTCTGTTTTTATGTGGATAATAATCAGCTTCATTTTAATACATATTTTCGGTGTTTTGTCAGCAGAAATTGGCAAAAAATACAAAGGTGTTGTTTCAGATATGATTAATGGTGGGGAATGATTCAAACAAATTAAATTCATTTTATCTAAAAGTTATTCACAGTAAAATCGCAAACTGTTGATAACACTGCATCAGCTATTTTCTTTTGATAAAGATTTAACTATATTTGTCCTGCTTAAAAAAATGGGGTGTATTTTATGATAGAAAACAAATCGAAGCATTTTATTCTTTTTACATGTTGCATTTGTTTGATTTTTATATTTTCAACAAATGCCAATGCTCAGTTGGTAATAAATGCTGGAGGTAATAAAACTATTTGTCCTGGCAGCAGTGTTAGTATTGGAGGAAGTCCAACAGCAAGTGGTGGAGCTGCTCCATACAATTATCTTTGGACTCCATCCGCTACACTTAGTAGTGCAAATGTTGCCAATCCTATAGCCACACCAACAACAAACACTACTTATTATGTTACAGTCATTGATTCTTTAGGAAATCGCGCAACTGATTCTGTTACTGTAAAACTTTATCCTGTGGCTTATATGGGAGCAGGACGTGACACTTCTGTTTGTAAAAGTCAGCCTGCACATTTAGGAAATTCTACCAACTCAACTGCTGGTGGAACTACTTTTTATTGGTCGCCAAGTACATATTTAAACAATACCGCTGCTCCTAATCCAACATGTAATGCTACCAGCACCATCACTTACACGCTTGTTGTTACAAGTACTACTTGTCCTCCAGAAACAACCACAGTAACCGTAACTATTAAGCCTCCTCCTGTAATTAATGCAGGACCAGATGTAACAATAAATGAGGGAACAAATGTAACCTTAACAGGTTCTGGAGCTACGTCATATACTTGGACTCCCTCAACTAATTTATCATCTCCAAATACTGCTGTTACACAAGCTGAACCAATTGTTACTACTGAATATATTTTGTACGGTGAACAAGATGGCTGTGTTGGTTCCGATACCATTATTGTAAAAGTAATTCCTGAAACTAAATTAGTTATTTACAACACATTTACTCCTAATAATGATGGTGTAAACGACACTTGGTTTATTGGCAATATATGGCAATATCCAAATAATGTTTTGAATGTTTACAATCGTTATGGCAAACTTGTTTATCATGCAGAAAACTATCAAAATTCATGGAAAGGAGAAGGAACAGGAAATACAGATTTGCCTGCAGCCACCTATTATTATATTTTAGATCCGGGTGATGGAAGTGCTAAATATCATGGTTCAGTAACAATTATTAGATAAATTAAGACATGAAAAAAATATATTTTTTCCTCTCAATTTCTTTATTATCATTAAATGGTATTTCTCAACAACTACCCAATTTTACACAATTTGAAGCAAACGATTTATTTTTCAATCCTGCAGTTGCAGGAACAAAAAAATTAATAGATGTACGTACTGATTATCGTATGCAATGGCTTGGATTTGATGGTGCTCCGACAACAAAAACAATTACGCTCAACAGCCGTTTTATGAATGGGAAAATGGGAGCAGGATTCTGTCTTTATCAGGATGAAACAGGTCCAACAACACGAACAACTTATTTATTGGATTATGCCTACCATTTAAAATTTAATGATGCCGAATTATCATTTGGTTTAGATGGTTCTATGACTGAATATTTTGTCAATGGTGGATTAATAACTATTCACAATAGTATGGATCCTGCCATAAATCAAGCGGTAACTCAAAAAGCGTGGACACCAGATGCCGGAGCCGGACTTTATTTGTATAACGATCGTTATCATTTCGGTTTAAGTGTTTTAAATTTAATGCAAGGCACCGAAAAATTTACTGCCTCTGATGCAAGATTACCTTTTGCACCACACATTTACGGCTCTTTGGGTTACAATTTTTCTGCTAACCCTGATTATATTTTTGAACATACACTTTTTATTAATTATGTTGCAGGGTCTCCTTTTTTAGTTGATTATAGCTTACGAATGCACTACAAAGAAAAGATGTTCATTGGCTTATGTTACATTATGAAAGATGCAATTTCATTGCAAGCAGGCATGACTTTTAAAACAGATTTCCAAGTAAGTTATTCGTATGATTTAGTAACATCGCCATTACACTTATATAACAGCGGTACACACGAAATTATGCTGATTTACAGTACCGATCTTAAAAAGAAAAAGGGCACTAATAGCGATTTCCAAAAGCGGAAATATGGATATCTGTTCTAATCAGAAAACTATTTTTTATGCCATCATTTGATATCGTTAGTAAAATAGACCATCAAACACTTGATAATGCAATTAACGTTGCAAAAAAAGAAATTCTAACACGCTACGATTTTCGCGAATCAAAGAGTTCCATTGAATTAGATAAAAAATTGCTAACTATTTTTATTGTAACTGAAAATGAAATGCGAATTGAAGCTATCATTGATGTAATTAGATCGAGAATGATAAAACAAAAATTAGATCCTGCTTGTTTGGATGAAGGAAAAGAACAATATTCATCGGGTAATATGGTTAAAAAAGAAATCAAAATTAAAGAAGGTATCGACAAAGATTCAGCCCGTAAAATCAACAAATTAATTAAAGATTCTAAGATAAAAGTACAAAGTCAAATAATGGAAGATACTGTTCGTGTAACTGCTAAAAAAATTGACGATTTACAAGCCGTTATCCAACTTTTGCGAACAGGACAAATTGAAATTCCGTTGCAGTTTGTAAATATGAAATAGTAATTTTCGAAATACAAACAGTGAAAAAATGAAAAAAACAATTTTTATCTGCTTCATTTTTTTTATACTTTTTTCTTCTAAAATTTTTTCCCAAAATAATTGCGCAGAAAAAAATTTCGCATTTCAAGCTGGCGAAAAATTGACTTACAGTATTAAATACAATTGGCATTTTGTGTGGTTAAATGCCGGAACGATAACTTTTAAAACAAACCTAAAAAATTATTACGGAACACCTTGTTATTACTTCCAAGCTGACGGTTCTACATTTCCAGAATACGACCATTTTTACGCTGTACGCGATTCTTTTTCTGCTTTTATGGACACTACTTATTTGTATCCTTTACGGTTTACTCGAAATTCAAACGAAGGAGGAAATATTATTTTTAACGACATCGTTTTTAATAATGAAAATAACACTATTTATTCAGTTATTAGTGAAAACAGAAAAGCTTTCCATTCTAAAAAAATTAAAACAAATAATTGTATTTTTGATCCTTTAAATGCTGTTTATCGTACGCGTAATTTAGATTTTTCGCATCTTAAAATTAACGATACCATTCCGGTAGCAATGGTTTTAGACAGCACTGTTTATCACATTCACGTGCGTTATCTCGGAAAAACAAAATATACTTCCGCAAAATTTGGCACATTTAATTGTATAAAATTCAATGTTTTACTTATCAGTGGAACTATTTTTAAAGGTGGTGCTTATATGAGTGTTTGGGTAACTGACGATAAAAACAGAATTCCGATTCACGTGGAAGCACCAATTGTAGTGGGTTCTGTAAAAGTAGATTTAATTAATTATTCAGGACTTAGAAATACAATTACATCAAAAAAATAATTTTTGATGATTTTAAATTTCGGATTTATAGAGATTTTTTCTGCATCTTTACAAAAATATTTTTTTATGGAAAAGCCAACTATTGCTCAAAAAGCACCTTATGTTATGGAAGTAAAACCAGGCACTTATGCTTGGTGCGCTTGCGGATCAAGTAAAAACCAACCGTTTTGCGATGGTTCGCACAAAACGACTTCGTTCACGCCAATTATCGAAAAAATTACGGAAACTAAAACAGTTGCTTGGTGTGGTTGTAAACAATCTAATAAAAGTCCTTTTTGTGATGGGACACACAAAAACATTTAAAAAATTCGTCCGAAAAATTATTTTTTTGGAGAACTAATTTACAACTGACCACTTTCCACTAAACCTATAATTTGTTCTATCATTTGGTCTTCGCCTTTTTGCGGATTGTATTCGCTTTTAAGATTGGAACCAAATAAGGTTGCTAACGATTGCCACATAAAAGCAGAAAAAGAACCTCTTAATTCTTTTACCAAAGCATAAGAAGTATTTCCAGTTTCACGATCAATTAATCTAATTAAAATCCGTCCTTGTGTAATTGTTAAGTCTTTTAATTGGTCTCCGAACTGTGCTTTCAATTCTATTTCTGCTTGTTTCATAAACAACTTACGCTCCACTTCTGAATGCATTCCAGCTAACTGATTATCGTAACTTTTTAATTTCACAGAAGCTAATACTGCGTAAGGATATACGATTTTTACATCGCGTTCTAATCGCCAATACAAAGCTGCTTGAGCAGGATCTGAAAACACGCGATTGGCAACTACGTAAAACGCATTTAATTCAACATAAGGAATTGTATCTCCATTGTAAACAATGCTTTGTACAATAAATCCTTTTTTTTTATTAGTATTTTGAGGTGGAATTTTTGTGTTGAGAGTACTATCTGTTTGCGCAAAAGAAACCTGAACAATCATTATCAAAAAGAGGGCGAGTAAGAATAAAATTGGACGTTTCATGGTGTTTGTTTTTACCTATTTCCTTTTAAATTCAATAGGTTAAACGTAGTACATGCTGAAATGTTTTTATTCTTTGCATGTATTTTTTAATTATTAATTCACTCTATTTTTTTTCCATTTTGATATTGTAGTGGAAACGTCCGTTTGTGTTTCCATCTCAGTATTTCCTTTCGATTCCATCCATTTGGCAGCAAAAATAGTTGCAATTTCTGCTTCTGATTCATCAAAATGATCTAACATTTCGGGTTTAAAATGTTTATTTACAAAGTGTGTATCAAAATTTCCGGAAGTAAAAGCTTCGTGTTTCATTACAAATTTGCAGAAATCAAGAGTCGTTTGCACACCGCTTATTTTATAATCTTCAATCGCACGAATCATGCGCTGAATAGCTTCTTTACGATCTTTACCAAACGTAATTAATTTGGCAATCATCGGATCATAATAAATCGGAATGTCCATTCCTTCTTCAAAACCATCATCCACCCTCACTCCTATTCCTTGCGGAGCTTTGTAAAAAATTAATTTTCCGATATCAGGTAAAAAATTATTACAAGGATCTTCCGCATAAACACGTATTTCCATTGCATGTCCGTTTATTTTCAAATCGTTTTGAGTAAAACTTAATTTTTCTCCTCTGGCAATTTTTATTTGCTCCTTTACCAAATCAATACCAGTAATGCTTTCCGTTACGGGATGTTCCACTTGCAAACGCGTATTTATTTCCAAAAAATAGAAATTTTTATTTTCATCGAGCAAAAACTCCACAGTTCCGGCACCTGAATAATTGCAGGATTTTGCCACATTAACAGCACATTCGCCCATTTTTTTGCGTATTTCTTCTGTTAAAACAGATGAAGGAGCTTCTTCAATTACCTTTTGATGTCTGCGTTGAATGGAACATTCGCGCTCAAATAAATGAACAATATTTCCATGATTATCACCCAACACTTGAATTTCAATGTGTCGCGGACCGGCAACATATCTTTCAATAAAAACAGAACCATTTCCAAAAGCTGATTTAGCTTCACTTACAGCCATTTTCATTTGTTCTTCAAAATCTTCCGATTTTTCCACAATGCGCATTCCCTTACCGCCACCACCGGCACTTGCTTTTATTAAAACTGGAAATCCTGTTTCTTGCGCAATTTTTTTTCCTTCTTCAATTGTTTCAATAGCGCCTGCCGAACCTGGAACCATTGGAATATTATATTTCTTAGCTGCTGCTTTTGCTGAAAGTTTATCGCCCATTATTTTCATGGCTTCTGGCGATGGTCCAATAAAAATAATTTTTGCTTCGTTTACTTTTTTCGCGAAAGCGGCATTTTCAGAAAGAAATCCATAACCTGGATGAATGCCATCTACATTTAATTTTTTACAGACTTCAATAATTTTATCTCCATCCAAATACGATTGAGAAGAAGCTGGCGGACCAATACAAACGGCTTCATCGGCATATCTTACAAAAGGTGCATTTCTGTCGGCTTCCGAAAAAACAGCCACCGTTTTAATATTCATTTCTTTGCAGGAACGCATTACTCGTAAAGCAATTTCACCTCTATTCGCAATTAATATTTTTTTCATAATTTAAAATTTCAATTCAACATTTATTAAACTTCTCGCGTCTAAAATTAATTATTTTTTGATAGTTGCTTTTTCTGCTCGTTTTAAGAAAAACATAACTCCTTTTCCATCTTCAACAATTAGATTGTTTTTTCCTGAAATGATGAAATCAACTCCAGATCCAACACTTAGTATATTTATTGAATCAGTTGTTATATCCAATTTTTCCCACGCAATTCGACACTCAATCATTCCGACACTTTCTTTGCTTACTTTAAAAATTGGAGAATAAACAGTATCATTGAAAACAATCACTTTGTTTGAATAAATATAAACTTTTAACTTCATATACGATTCAAAATCGTGTGATTCTCCAATGTCACAAGGTTCATTTTTATATGGAATCCATTCTCCAAAAAATCGACTTGTATTTGTATCAATTTGAGAATTATTATTGGAGCGAGAAATAATTGATTGAATTTTAGTTGATTTTGCATTGTAAAAACCAAACAGAATTATGGAAATTGCTAAAAAACTAATCTTTAAAAAAAATCTCATTTCAAAATATTTTTTTTTAAAATTCTACAATTTAATTCCAACCACCAACACATCATCTACTTGTTCGTTATTGACTTTCCATGTTTTGAATGATTCGGCTAATTTTTGTTGCTGATTCTCAAAAGGCATTGAAACAATTTCAGATAGTAAATTTTTGAAATTTTTCACCATCATTTTCTTTCCTTCTTTTCCGCCAAATTGATCGGCATAACCATCTGTTGAAAGGTAAATCGTATCATTCACATTTAATTCTAATTCATGATTTGTAAATGTTTTTTGAGTCGTGTCAATTCCCCCAATAGCTTGTTTGTTGGCTTTAATTTCGTTCAACTCACCTTGTTGGTTGTAAACCCAAATAGGGCGCATTGCTCCGGCATATTCTACTTTCCTGTTTTGGGTATTTATTTTACACAAAGTAATATCCATTCCATCACGCGATTCGCCTTGACTTTGCTTTAATGCGATGCGAATAGAAGTATGCAATTCGTGCAAAATTAATGCTGGAGAAGTGATTTTTTTCTCTTTCACAATTTCATCTAAAAGTGTATGACCAATCATACTCATAAATGCGCCAGGAACTCCATGTCCAGTGCAATCTGCGACAGCAATCAAAATAGTATTATCAGGTAAATCGCAAAACCAATAAAAATCGCCACTCACAATATCTCTGGGTTGAAACAAGACAAATGAATTTGGCAAAAATTGTTGAATCGCACTTATTTCAGGTAACATAGCTTCCTGAATTTTTTTTGCATACTGAATACTGTCCGTAATATTTTTATTTTTTTCCTCCGTTTTCTTTTTCTGTAAAACCAATTCTGAAGTACGCTGACTTACTTGTTTTTCTAATTCTTCATTTTGATTTT
>DATLTG010000001.1:0-9948 GCA_035533735.1 Bacteroidia bacterium | reverse complement strand
AAGCCGCCTTTTATGCCTTTTTTATTTATTAAGGGCGCAAATATAATGCTTTCTGCAATTGATTTGATGATAGATTTGTAATTATTTTCTTGCGATATTCTATTTTTTTATATATTGCAATTCGATTTAGGTTCTTATTCAAGAGAATACGCAACAAATGGCAAAAAAAATTGCAACAAAAAAAAAGATTGTCAAAAAAATAATTGCGACAAAAAAAACGGCTAAGGCACCTCAGAAAAATAAAAAAATTCTGAAAGCTAAGCCTGTAAAAAAAACAAGCTCTAAAAAAATTTCTAAGCCTGTTATAAAAAGCAAACCAAGTAAAAAGGCAATGAAAATTGTTGCTAAAAAAACACTTCCGGTAAAAAAGAATAAAATAGTTTCGAAAACTAAACCCGTAAAAAAAATCCCTGTTAAGAAACTAAAAAAAATAGTTAAGGTGAAAATAAATCTTCCTGAAAAAACAAAAATTCTTGCTCCATCTAAACCCGAAAAGCAGATACAAAAGGTAGTTGCTAAATCAAAAAAAACATTAAAACAACCAAAGCCAAAAAAAATTCAATCGGTTTATTTTATTAAAAATGAATTACTAAATCTGAAGCTTAATGTTGGTAAAACACAAAAAAAAGAACCGAAAGGAAAGTACACTTTAGAGTATGTTGTTAATTGCTCTCCGTCTATTTTATATGAATTTTTAACAACGCCAAGCGGACTTTGCGAATGGTTTGCCGATGATGTAAATATTAGAGATAACCAATACAGCTTTATTTGGGATGGAGGCGAACAAATAGCAGATATTTTAGAAGCAACACCGAACAAAGTTTTAAAATTAAAATGGAACGACAGAAACGATGGTTCTTATTTTCAGTTTTCGATTGAAACAGACGATTTGACAAACGATGTTTCACTTATGATTACCGATTTTTCGGAAAATGAAGCGGAGAAAAAAAGTTCACAAATGCTTTGGGATACTCAAATCCAAAAACTTTTGCACGTTCTCGGATCTTGGTAAAAAATACCAATCGAGAATTAATTTTTAAAATTGTACTTATTTTCGATTCGGTTTTCTAACCCAAATTCAAATTTGATTTTTATGAAGTCAATAATTAAAAAAAACACCTTTTTCCTTCTGCCTTATTTGCTTTTTTTAATTATTGGCGGATTTTTTTTAACTCACTTTTCTAAATCAACAATTCATTTATACATCAATCAATTTCATTGTTCTGTTGGAGATCAAGTTGCTCCATTTATTACCAATTTCGGCAGTTATTTCGCCTTTCTAATTTTGATTTCATTACTTTTTTATAATTACCGATTTTCCATTATTGTAATTGGCGCGTTTCTTATTTCAAGTATTTTTACTCAAACTTTAAAACATACCATTTTCAACAATGTATTACGTCCAGCCGCCTATTTTAAAGATATTCATTCACTGTATTTAGTTCCGGGCGTAAAAATGAATTTCTATCACAGTTTTCCTTCCGGTCATGCAACCACTGCATTTGCGGTTTATTTTTCATTGGCACTTCTTTCAGAAAAAAAACTTTTTAAATTTTTATTTTTCATCTTAGCTTTGTCTGTTGACTATTCAAGAGTTTATCTTTCACAACATTTTTTGATTGATGTGTATTTCGGTTCTATTGTTGGTACGTTAAGTGCTTTTTTATCCTATTATATAGTAGAAAATACGCAATTACTTAAAAATAAAACTTGGATTAATCATTCGCTTATCCGCAAAAACTAAATGAATTTTTCGAAAAAACAACTTAATATTTTACTGCTACTTGCAGGCATTTTGTTGTTTATTCCTTTTCTGGGAAGCGTACATTTATTTGATTGGGACGAAATAAATTTTGCCGAATGCGCGCGCGAAATGATTGTTACGCACAATTATTCTTTAGTTCAAATTAACTTTTTGCCTTTTTGGGAAAAACCACCTTTATTTATTTGGATGCAAGTTTTAGCGATGAAAACTTTTGGCATTAACGCTTTTGCAGCACGTTTTCCGGATGCTATTTGTGGCATTATTACGCTATTATTGGTTTTTAATATTGGTGAAAAATTATACGACAAAAATTTTGGATTGCTTTGGGCTTTGGCTTTTGCTGGTTCATTTTTACCTCATTTTTATTTTAAATCCGGTATTATCGATCCTTGGTTTAACTTGTTTATTTTCATCGGATTTTATTTTTTCCTTTTAGAAATAAATCAACAATCAAAAAATAATTTTTCGAAAAATTTATTTTTCTCCGCACTATTTATAGGCTTTGCCATTATGACAAAAGGTCCGGTAGGATTGCTCATTTTTGGTTTATGTGCCATTGTATTTTGGATAAAAAACAAGATGACTCCTTTGGTATCTTTTCCGCAAATTATTGTTTACAGTATTGTTTTGCTTACAACAGCCGGAAGTTGGTTTATTTATTTAATTGTAAGCGGACATTTTTTACTTATCAAAGAATTTATTGATTATCAAATTAGATTATTGCAAACTGGCGATGCCGGTCATAGCGGACCATTTTATTATCACTTTGTTGTTTTACTTATCGGCTGTTTTCCGGCTTCTGTATTAGGAATTAGAGCATTTAAAAAAAATAATTTCGACACACCATTTCAGAAACATATAAAAACAGGAATGCTCATTCTTTTTTGGGTGGTATTGATTTTATTTTCTATCGTGAAAACAAAAATTATTCACTATTCATCTTTGTGTTATTTTCCGCTTACTTTTTTAGCAGCTTACTGCGCTTGCAAAATTATTCGACACGAATTAGAATGGAAAAAATGGATGACAAAATTACTCCTTTTTATTTCTGGAATTTTAGGTTTAGCACTTCTCATTTTGCCGTTTATCAATTATTTTAAAGCTCAAATTATTGCTTCAGGAATTATTAAAGATCCTTTTGCTAATGCCAATTTGCAAGCAAATGTACATTGGAGTGGTTTTGAGTTTTTAATCGGATTATTTTTTATCCTGGGAATTTTAGTTTCACTTTATTTAATTCGGAAAAATAATTTTTCGAAAGGCATTCCGGCACTTTTTATTGTTACACTTATTACCGTTAATTTATCTGCAATAGTTATTGCTCCTAAAGTGGAACAATATTCGCAAAACGCAGCCATTGAATTTTACGAATCGCTGCAACATAAAGATTGTTATGTGGAAACACTTGGTTTTAAAAGCTATGCTTATTTATTTTATTCGGATAAACAACCACAACAAAATCCAAAAAATACAGATGTTGATTGGCTTCTAAAAGGGACCATTGATAAAAACGCATATTTTGTTTGCAAAATAAATGATGCTTCGCAGTACGAAAATAAATTTCCGCAACTGAAAGAATTGTATCGTAAAAATGGATTCGTTTTTTTAGAAAGGGAAAAATAATTTTTGAAAAAACAATAAAGTTATTAAATACTTAATTTCATCTTATACCTAAGTACTATTATAAAAAATAAGAGAAAAAAATCTATCTTTGACCGCTATTATTCAATAAATAAATTGACAAAATAAGATGATAACTGATCTAAACATAGAAAATTTTAAAAGTCTAAAAACAGCAAAACTTCCTTTAGGAAAAATCACTGTATTAACAGGTGCAAACAATAGTGGAAAATCCAGTTTTATATATAGTTTGCTAGCATTAAAAAATACGATTACCAATCCTAACCAAAGTATAGATGCTTGTCTTACGCTACCATTCATTAATCTTGGAGGTTTTCAACAAACAGTTTTTAACAAAAACGAAAATGAAAATATCATTTTAGAAATAATTGCAAATGATAATGGAATCGAAGTTGGATATAAACTTTCTATCGGAAAAACAACTTCGTTTTTAGAAATTACTTCATTGAAACCATACCAATTTTCGGCAAAATTAGAGATTGCATTCCCTTACCCAGCAAACAAAGCACAAGAATTTAGTTTTGAAAGCAATGATTTACAAGTGAAATATAATTGGAATGGAGTAATTGCAAATATCATCAGTGTTTCAACAATTGGATTTATTGAAAATCCTGCTGACGCCTCTCAGCAAATTATAATTAATGAAGCAACGACCGTATTAAAACGAATTTTTCAGCTACCATTAACTGAGTTTGCTAAAATAGATTTTGTTCCTTTACGCAGAGGTTTTACACAACCATACTTCAATCCTGTTCCATTAGGAGCATTAATTTCAAGTGAAGCCGAAATTGCTTCTCTTTTGGCAAACGACAGAGATTTGGCGGGAAAAGTAACTTTCTATTTGGAACAAATTGTTGAAAGGACTTTTTCTGTCTATACAACACCTGGAACTGCAAATTTTTATTTGCAAACTATGGATAGAAAAAATGGATTTACTGCCGATTTAGTAAATGAAGGATTGGGAACAAATCAATTAGTAACCATTCTTGCTAAGATAATGCAAAAAAACAATAAATTTATTTGCATTGATGAACCTGAAATTCATTTACATCCTTCTATCATTGATAAACTCGTTTCGGTATTGATAAAAATGGCTGAAGATGAAGACAAACAATTTTTAATCTCCACTCACAGTGAACATTTTATCAATTCTCTTTTAAAAAATGTAATCGAAAAAAAGATTAAACATGAAGAAGTGAAACTATATTATTTAAACAAAACAAAAAAAGAAACACATACAGAATATCAAGAGATAAATTCAGATGGTCAAATAAAAGGTGGTTTGAAAAATTTTTATGACCAAGAATTAAATAATCTCAAGACATTCTTCAAAATTACAGATTAATCATTATGGATTTTGTAGTAAACGAATGGCTTCCGGAATATTTTAAACCCAATGCTTCAGAAGACGAAAAACAGAAACTTGAAACGTTTTTAAATAGATTCGTTGAGAGGGGCGATAAAATATTTGTTAGACGACCAAGTGAGTTTTATAGAAAAATTCATCGTTATAAAAAAGAGTATCAAATTAATCTTAAAATACATAATGAAATCGGAAAGTTCATTAAACTTATTTTGTTTGATAGCGAAAGGTGTTTTATTGTAGATGATGATGATTTTGAGTTATCTGATGAAATAAGGAACAAATTAAAAGAGGAAGGAAATTATTCTAGCGATACGTATTTGTTTGAAGCCGCTTCCGCAACAGAAAGAAAACTTATTATAACTACAGACTCGAAACTAAAACTATTTATGGAAAATAATGGATTTGAGATACAATTGCTCGATGATTTTTTAAATAATTATTAGAATAAAGAATGTCGTAAAAAATAATTTTTGAAAATTATTTTTTATATATCTTAGAAATATAAATTCCCATCCTACCAAAAAAATGAATTAGCGAAACGCCCAAAACGCCCATTCCATATTTACTGCTGCGTTTAAAATTTATAGACGAAGCTTCTTTAAAATATTTTGTAGGACAAGTAATTTCGGCAATTTCATAACCCGCAAAAACAATCTGCGAAAGCATTTGATTATCAAAAACAAAATCATCCGAATTAGCGTGGTAGTTTATTTTCTCGAGTACTTCCTTAGAAAAAGCACGATAACCAGTGTGATATTCGCTTAATTTTTGATTGATTAAAATATTTTGTGTGAGCGTCAGCATCCGATTAAAAATATATTTATACATCGGCATTCCGCCTTTTAACGCGCCATTTCCGAGAATTCGAGAACCTAAAACCACTTGATACAAATCATTCGCAATAAGATTTGCCATTGAAGGAATAAGCTTTGGAGTGTATTGATAATCAGGATGTAACATAATTACAATATCAGCATTTAACTCTAAAGCTTTGTCGTAACATGTTTTTTGATTACCTCCGTAACCAGTGTTTTTTTCATGACGGATAATGTGGCGGATTCCTATTTCTTTTCCTACTTCTATTGTATTATCAGTACTTGCATCGTCCACCAACACCACTTCATCCACAATATCAAACGGAATTTCATTATAGGTTTTACGTAAGGTTTGAGCTGCATTGTAGGCAGGCAGCACAATTACCAACTTTTTATTGTTTATCATATTTTCCTTTAATTCGCACAAAAATAACAATTGTTTGAAATGTATGCGAATTTATCAGATTCGAGAGAAACGGAAGAATATTTTCACATTTCATTTTTTTTTACGACATTTGCCGTCCTTTCTAAAAAATAGGAAGAAAGAGGAGTGGAATTGCCTCTGTTAACTAATTCCAACATTTAAAATAAAAAAGCAATGCCTGTTAAAATCAGATTACAGCGACAAGGGAAAAAAGGTCAAGCCTATTTTCACATTGTCATTGCGGATGGTCGTGCACCTCGAGATGGAAAATTTATCGAAAAATTAGGCACTTACAATCCCAGAACAAATCCCGCTTCAATTGATATTGATAGCGAAAAAACATTAAAATGGTTGCAAGATGGTGCTCAGCCATCGGATACTTGCAGAGCCATTTTATCTTATAAAGGAATTATGTACCGCAATCATCTTGCAAAAGGAATCACTAAAGGTGCCTTAACACAAGAACAAGCGGATGCAAAATTCGAAAAATGGATAGCTGAAAAGGACAATAAAATTAGTGGTAAAGTTTCCGGATTGGCTACTAAAAAAGCAGAAGCAGCTAAAAAACAATTGGCTTCCGAAACAGAATTGAACAAAAAAAGAGCCGCTAAAATTGCAGCTAAAGCAGTAGTTCCTGAACCTGTAACAGAAACTCCAAGTGCAGAAGCGCAAGCTCCATCAGCAGAAGAAACACCAACTTCTGAAGCATAAAAAGTAATTTTCGAAAAGCAGTTGGCGCAAAACGTGTCAACTGCTTTTTTGTTTTTTTTAAACCAAATAAATGAATTTCGAAGATTGTATTTTAATTGGAAAAATTACTAAAACGACTGGATTTAAAGGCGAACTGATTTTACAATTCAATACTTCGGTTTCAAAAAAATCTTTTTCGGAAAAATTTGTTTTTTTGAATTTGAACAATCGACTTGTTCCATTTTTTATAAAAAACATTCGAATAATAAATAATTCGGCAAGCGTTTTATTAGAAGGAATTGAAAGTGAAAAGAAAGCTTCAGAATATTTAAAAACAGAAATTTATTTACAGAAAATAAGCCTTGTTTTACTTTCAAAAGATACTAATGATAAAGACGTATTAATTGGATTTCAGGTAAACGATGTAAAACTCGGAAACATTGGAACTGTTACTGAAATATTAGATTTTCCACAACAAAAAATCTTACAAATTCTTCATCCAAACGGAAAAGAAATACTACTTCCATTTATTGAAAAATTTATTTTAAAAAGAAATTCGAAAGAGAAAATTTTGGAGATTGAAGCTCCCGAAGGCTTAATTGAAATGTATCTAAATCCTAATTCGGAAAAACAAAATTAGTTCATCTCGAAAAAATGTATTAGCTTTATCATAGCTATTGAAGATGGCGCAGCCTTTTTTATGCCAAATCAAACATTTGTATTCAAACAATTTTCTATCCAACAGGATAAATGTGCAATGAAAGTTGGCACTGATGCGGTTTTGCTCGGATCTTGGGTAAATGCAGAAAAAGCACAAAACATTTTAGATATCGGAACCGGAACTGGAATAATCGCTTTGATGCTTGCACAAAAATCTCCTGCTACTATTGATGCTATTGATATTGATGCAAATGCGTGTTTGCAAGCTTCTGAAAATAAAAATGCCTGTAAATGGAAAGATAGGATTGAAATTCATCATACCGCATTGCAAAATTTTTCTAAAAATTCGACAAAGAAATACGATGTAATTGTTAGCAATCCTCCTTATTTTATTGACTCATCAAAAGCAGTCGGAATTGAACGAACAATGGCTCGACATACCGATCAACTTTCATTTGAAGAATTGATTGATGGTGTTGTTAATTTGCTTTCAAAAAATGGCAAATTTTGTGTAATACTTCCTTTTAAAGAAAGCGAAACATTTATTGAAATTGCAAATGAAAAAAAATTATTTCTAACAAAATTAATGCGTGTTAAAACCACCGAAACGAAAGTTCCTAAACGCATTTTAATGCAATTTGAATTGTCTCGAAAAACTTTTTCGGAAAACTATATCATTATTGAAAAAAAAGAACGCCACAGTTTTACTGATGAATACATTGAATTTACCAAAGAATATTATTTGGGATTTTAATTTTAAGCTCCTTTTTTTCCATTATGTTTGTGCCTTCTAAAAATATTTTTTTTGAACGCCAAAATTCCTCCTAAAAAAAACACTTTTGCTGCACTGAAAATTAAAGATTTCAGTCTTTTTGTTATTGCAAGATTTTTTTTAACGCTTGCCAACCAAATGCAAGGTTTAATTGTGGGTTGGCAAATTTACGAATTTACAAAAAATCCATTGTGGCTCGGAATGATTGGTCTTGCAGAGGCAATACCTTTTATATCCACCGCACTTTTTGCCGGACATATTGCTGATATTGTAGCACGAAAAAAAATAATTTTAATCGCCATGTCAGGTTTATTGATTGGCACACTTGCACTTTGTTATTTTTCATACAACAACAGAATATTTATAAAAAATCACGGAGTTTTCGCTATTTACGGAGTTGTTTTCTTAACAGGCATTGCACGTGCCTTTATTGGTCCTTCCTTTTTTGCGTTTCTTTCACAAATTGTTCCACGAGAATTATACTCAAATGCAGCTACATGGAACAGTGCCGTTTGGCAAACAGGAGCTATTTGTGGTCCGGCTTTGGGAGGATTTTTATATGCTTTATTGGGTGCAGAAAAGTCGTATCAAATTAATTTTATTTTAATTGTAATTTCGGTTTTATTGTTTTTGTTTATTGCTTCCAAACCATTGCCACCAAAAGAAAAAAAAGAAACACTTTTCGAAAGTCTGGGTGTTGGTATTCGGTTTGTATTTCAAAATCAAATTATTTTAGGTGCGCTTTCATTAGATTTATTTGCAGTTTTTTTTGGAGGTGCTGTTGCCTTATTACCCATTTTTGCAGCAGAAGTTTTAAAAGTTGGCGCAACCGGACTTGGTATTTTGCGAGCAGCACCAGCTGTTGGAGCCGTTATCATGTCGTTTTTAATGGCGTATTTTCCGCCTTTGAAAAATGCAGGAAAAAAAATGTTATTCGCAGTTGCCGGATTCGGAATTTGTATGATCGCATTTGCACTTTCACCCTATTTTTATCTTTCGGTATTTATACTTGCTTTAAGTGGCGCTTGCGACAATGTAAGTGTAATTGTGCGTTCAACGGCTTTGCAATTAATGACTCCAGATAATATGCGCGGACGAGTTTCGGCAGTAAATAATATTTTTATTGGTTCGTCAAATGAAATTGGAGAATTTGAATCAGGTACAACCGCTAAATTATTTCATTTAATTCCTTCTGTAATTATTGGCGGTTGCATGACAATTATTGTTACAGCTATCACTGCTAAAAAAGCACCAAAACTTCGTGAATTAAATTTGGATGAGTTTAAATAAATTCAGAAAAATTATAAACCCAACACCTCTTTTAGTTTAGCATAATTATTCCTACTGATAGGTATTTTATTTCCATTTTTTAAAATGGCGATATAATTATTTTTTTCGGCAGCTTCTATTTTTGTTAATTGCTTGAGATTAATTATGAACGAACGATGAGTACGAAAAAAGACTGATTTATCAAGCGTTTCCTCATAATAATGCATCGTTTTCTTTTTCAGATAATGATTATTTTCCGTAAATATTTTCACATAATCATCGTAAGCCTCCAAATAAAAAACAGTTTCCACCGGAATAATCCGAATGTCGTTTCCGTTTTTTACAACTATGCGATTTCTTTCTTCTGGTTGTTTAGCGGAGGTTTCTAAAAATTGCTGAAAATGTTTAGCTGATGAATCAGAAGAATTTTTTTTCGATTTCCACTTTTCAATCGCTGCATCAAAACGCTCTTTATTAAAAGGTTTTAATAAGTAATCTATCGCATTGGTTTCAAAAGCTTTTATAGCGTATTCATCAAAAGCTGTC